>CAMEUL010000022.1 GCA_945938205.1 uncultured Traorella sp.
AAATTGCGGGATCCTGTCTGAAACCTTCTCAGAAAATTTAAGAAATTCAGTTTATAATCATATGCAGAAGCTTCCTTTCAGTTACCATAAAATGAAAGACAGCGGAGATCTTCTCCAGCGAAGCACATCGGATATTGATACGATTCGACGTTTCCTCTCTGGGCAGATTTCAGAACTTTTGTATTCCATTATCATTATTGGACTGAGTGCTACTGTCTTATTTACAAGAAATGTGAAATTGGCACTGATTGCGTTATGCCTGACACCTGTGACATTCATTGCGACAGCTATCTTTTATAAAATATCTAAGAAAGTCTTTCTGGAATGTGATGAAAGTGAAGCCAGAATGATGGCTGTGATTCAGGAAAATTTGAATGGTACACGTGTCGTCAAAGCCTTTAATCAGGAAATTCATGAAATCGAAAAGTTTGAAACTTCCAATGAGGAATTCAGAGAACTGCTGTATAAAGTGATCCATGTAATGGCCGTTTATTGGCTGGTCAGTGATCTGATTGGTACTATTCAGATCTTCATCATGGTACTGGCGGGTATTTTTATGGCAATGAATGGAGAGATCACAGTTGGAACTTTTTCTGTTTTCATTGCTTATGAAAGTATGATTATTTGGCCTATCCGTCAGTTGGGGCGTATTATTTCCGACATGGGAAAAATCAGTGTGTCGATTGGCCGTATTCAGGAAGTGCTCGATGAAGAAGACGAAGATCTGGAAAGTGGTCTGAAACCTGAAATCATTGGAGATATTGTTTTCAATCATGTGAATTTTGCGTATAAGGATACAGATGAAGCCACTTTGCATGATATTTCGCTACATATCAAACCTCATACGAAAGTGGCTATCATGGGTCCGACAGGTTGCGGAAAAAGCTCTCTGATTCATCTTTTGAACAGGATTTATGATTACGATAGTGGAGAAATACTACTGGATGGTATCAATATTCGTGATATCAATAAATCATATCTGAGAAAAAATGTGCAGATCGTCCTGCAGGAACTTTTCCTTTATTCCAAGTCTATTAAAGATAATATTGGTGTAGCTACTACATCTTCTATGGATGATATTCGTGAAGTGGCAAAAACAGCCAGTATCGATCATGTTATTGAAACCTTCGATCAAGGTTATGATACTGAAGTAGGAGAAAAGGGAGTGACATTATCCGGCGGACAGAAACAACGTGTCGCGATTGCCAGAACATTGATGTTGAAGAGTCCGATCGTTGTTTTTGATGATTCCTTGAGTGCACTGGATTCTAAAACCGATGCGGCTATTCAGGAAGCACTCAATCATTTGGACTATCCGGTGACTACCCTGATGATTACCCATCGAATCAATTCTGCAAGAAATGCCGATCAGATCATTGTGCTGGATGAAGGAAGAGTCGTTCAATGTGGAACGCATGATGAACTGATCCAAGAAGAAGGTATCTATCAGCGCATTTACCGTATTCAGAACGAAGGAGGTGATTCCATTGAGTAGTCAGTTAAAAGAAAAAGAATATACAAATGAGAAACTTGATAAAAATCTTTGGAAGAAACTATTCAGTATTTTATGGGAACATAAAAAAATGGTCATCATGCTTTTATTTTTCAATATTCTGATTGCAGTCAATGATATGGTTTTCCCACTATTGAATCGAAGTGCCATCAATGATTTTGCCATCAATAAAGGACAAAATGCCAGTCTTGTTACCTTCTGTATCATCTATATTGGTATGATTGCATTTAAATCTTTCTCTTTATATTCTTTCTTTAAATATGCAGGACATGTAGAAAGTGATTTTGGAAAAAACCTGAGAAAAAAATGTTTCGATCATGTCCAGCAATTATCATTCCCATATTTTGACAGAACTGCCAATGGATGGATCATGGCTCGAATTTCCAGTGACTGTTCGCGTATTGCCGAAACTCTGGCATGGAGCTTTGTCGATCTGGCTTGGGGATTATTCATTATTGTAGGACTGACGATTATTATGCTGGTGATCAACTGGCAAATGGCATTGGCTGTTTTGGTCATTGTTCCTATTCTGTTTATGATCTCACTTTATTTTCAAAAACGGATCCTTCGTGCACAGCGTGCTACACGAAAAGCCAATTCTTTGGTAACAGCTGGTTTTTCAGAAAGCATCAATGGTGCCAAGACAACGAAAACATTGGCTGTCGAACAGAAAAACTATGAAGAGTTCATGGAGAAAACGCACAGTTTCAAAATGCATTCACTGAAGGCAGTTTATCTGAATTCCATCTTTCAGCCTATCGTCTTTTTGCTGGCAGCATTGGTAATTGCCATGCTGATGACGATTGGAGGTCAGGAAGTTTTATTGGGAACCATTGAGTTTGGTACGTTGTCCCTATTCATCAATTATGCTGATCTTTTCTTTGAACCCTTGAAACAGATTGCCCGTATCATGAGTGAAATGCAAGTAGCACAAGCGAATGCCGAACGTGTACTTTCACTGATTGAAGAACCGGTGGAGATTACAGATCGTGAGGATGTCATTGAGAAATATGGTACACTTTTGAATCCAAAAGTGGAGAATTATGAAAAACTTTGCGGTGACATTGATTTCAATCATGTGAATTTCTACTATAATGAAAACGAACCTGTTCTTCATGATTTTGACTTGCACGTCAAACAAGGTAGCATGATTGCTCTTGTTGGAGAAACAGGAAGTGGCAAGAGTACGATCGTGAATCTTTTATGCCGTTTCTATGAACCTAGACAAGGAGAAATCTGGATTGATGGACATAACATACAGGATAGAAGCGTGGGATGGCTTCATTCCAATATCGGTTATGTGCTTCAGACACCTTCTCTGTTCTCGGGAACGATCAAAGACAATATTCGTTTTGGAAAACCTGAAGCCAGTGATGAAGAGGTCATAGAGGTTGCGAAACTGATCCATGCTCATGACTTCATCATGAAAACGGAAAAAGGGTATGATACCCAGGTAGGAGAAGGTGGTGATCTTCTTTCCACCGGTGAAAAACAGCTGATATCCTTTGCTCGTGCTCTGCTTTCAGATCCAAGAATCGTCATTTTGGATGAAGCCACATCAAGCATTGATACAGAAAGTGAGAAGCTGATCCAGAATGCCATTGAAACACTTCTGAAAGACAGAACAAGTTTTGTGGTAGCCCATCGTCTTTCGACCATTGTGGAAGCTGATCAGATCCTTGTATTGGATCATGGCAAAATCATGGAACAGGGAACACATCAAGAATTAATGGCCAAGAAAGGTATGTATTATGATTTATTTACTTCACAGGCCATCAGCGAAAAAACACAGCAAATGATGCATGCATAAAAAAATTCTATCTTCGGATAGAATTTTTTAATGACGATGACAAATATCATGAAGCTCCTGATAAAGTGGTGAGAGTTTCTTGTAGATATTTTTATAAACCTGCGAATAAAGTTCATGATAGATTCGCTGTTCCTCGTAATCAGGTGAGAAACAGTCCTTGATATGTACCATCTGCTTCACTGCCTGTTCATAGGAATCAAAGGCATAGAACAAAAACGGAAAACCACACATACAACAGTATCACGAATCGTTGTGATGGAGATAGCTTCCACTTTACTGAAAAAATCTGGATAATCTCTTTTCAGATCTAAAAAAACTTCCTATTCAGAAACATGAAAAATGATTCCTCAGGAGTTTTTTTCTTTTGATGTCAAACAATTTACAAGTGATCAACAACTACATATAATAAAAGTATGAATATTGAAGAAATGCGAGATATCAGTTTAAAGGAGTTTACCACTTTGCATATTGGGGGAATCTGCAGACATTGTTATTTCCCAAAAACAGAAGAAGAGATCTTCTACCTGCTTGATCATACAGACCCGCTGATCTTAGGCTGTGGCAGCAATGTTCTTATCAATGATGAAACAGTACTTGAAAATGCGTTGATCCTGACAAAATTCAATCGGATTCGTAAAGAAGGAAATACGATCGTGGCAGATGCCGGAGCACGACTGATGGATGTGTGTCTATTCGCTTTGGACCATGACCTTACCGGTATGGAATTTGCCTATGGGATCCCCGGAAGTGTTGGAGGAGCGATCATGATGAATGCCGGTGCCTATGGCGGGGAAATGATTGACATCATAAAAAGTGTGAAAACAACGGTAAAAGATTATACGAAAGAACAATGTGAATTTGGCTACCGTCATTCTGTTTTTTCAGATTCCAAGGAATGTATCCTGCAGGGTACTTTTCAGTTGAAAAAAGGCAATCGAAATCTGATTGCAATGAAAATGAAAGAATTGATCGAAAAACGTATTGAGAAACAGCCTTTGGAGTCTTACAGCGCAGGCTCGACATTCAAAAGAGGTCAAGATTTTTATGCCAGTCAGCTGATCAGTGAATGTGGTTTGAAAGGATATCGTGTGAATGATGCGCAAGTATCCATGAAACATGCCGGCTTTCTGATCAATAACGGTCATGCCAGTTATCGTGATTTTATGCAGCTGATTGAAGATGTTCAAAGGAAAGTCTTTGAAATGACTGGAAAAAAACTGGAATGTGAAGTGAAAATTATCGGAGGAAAAGATGATTTGCGTAAGTAAATGTTTATTGGGTGAATGCTGTCGCTATGATGGCGGTCATATGAAAAATGAAAAAGTGTTGGAATTCTTAAAAGACAAAGAGTACGTCTCTGTATGCCCGGAATGCTTGGGAGGACTTTCCACGCCACGAAATCCCAGTGAGATCATTCATGGGAAAGTGATCAGCAGTGATGGCAAAGATGTGAGCGAAGCATTTCATATCGGAGCACAGAAAGCGCTTGAAATCGCTCAAAAAGCAAATTGCACCTTAGCCATTCTGAAAGAAAACTCACCAAGTTGCGGCAGTCATAAAGTTTATGATGGTACATTTACAGGGAAAAAATGCGATGGAAAAGGTGTTTGCGCAGCCTTGTTTGAGAAAAACGGAATCAAAGTTGTATCAAGTGATGAATTTGAATAGAAATAGTAAAAATCGCTTGTCAGTCGAATCGTTTTGGGTTAAAATATGTATGATAAATATTTAGGAGGATATAAAAATGAAACAAATTACTGTAGAAGTAATCGATCCAGTTGGATTACACGCTCGTCCAGCAACTGTTGCCGTAAGCGCTGCCAGCAAGTTCAAATGTGAAGTGAGTGTATCTTTTAAAGGACGTGAAGTTAACATGAAATCAATCATGGGTGTTATGTCTTTAGGTATCCCTACTCACTCTGAAATCACAATTACTTTCAATGGTGAAGATGAAGAAGCAGCCATGACAGCAATTGAAGATATCTTACGTGCTCAGAAAATTATCGCATAATTATTCGTAGGATTTAAAAACATATCTTACCGATATGTTTTTTTATTTATAGGAGGAAGTTTATGGAATTCATCAATATTCTAATTATTATTGCTTTTGTGATTTTTGCCCTTCTTGAAGGAAGAAGTGCCATAAAAGCAATTTTGGAACAACGTAAGCTCATCAAGAAATTGCAGGAAGACAAACATGAACTGATTATCATCAAGGATTACATGAAAGAAACCATTGTGTATGCAATTTTGGCTGGTTTGATCTTGGCTTACTGTTTTGTGTACTATTCACAACAGCAATATCTTTTTGCCGGTGTTTTTGCGATCATGCCGTTATTCTGCATTATTTTTATTCTGGAGGCAACTGTAAACAGAACCATTGTTTTTTATGAAAGCGGCTTTCTGTATGCAACACAGCTAGTAAGATATAAAAGTGTTTTAAAAATAGATGATAAGAAAAAATTTATCCGAGGATATCATGTCGTATTGATCAATGATGATGACCGTGTTTATGTGACAAAAAAAGGAAAAGAAGTGCTTGAAAATCAGCTGAAAGAATTCAAGGAAAGAAAGAAACATAAGCATGAAAAATAGAGGATTTGAAGTAGCACATGGATTTGAAGATCAGGATATTCATCTGCCTGTGCGCAAAACAAAAAAATCTGCCGGTTATGATGTTGAGGCAGCTTGTGATACCATCATTCCTCCTTACGTTTTTGGCATGAAACCTACGCTTGTGGAAACCGGACTGAAAGCTTATATGCCGGAAGATGAGTTTTTGCTGTTGGCAAATCGTTCATCCAATCCTTTCAAGAAAGGTCTGGTGATGGCTAACAGTGTTGGAATCATTGATGCGGATTATTATGGCAATGCAGATAATGATGGTGCCATGAAATTTGCTTTCTATAATTTTGGAAAAGAAGAGCTTCTGATTCATAAGGGAGAAGCCATCGGGCAGGCCATTTTCATGAAGTATCTGAAGGTGGATAATGATGAAACCACCCAAGAAAGATGTGGCGGTTTTGGAAGCACGGACAAGAAGTAGAAATACTTCTTTTTTTATTGACAAACATGAAATGAGTAATATAATTAAATTATAATTAGGAATAATTCCTAAAAAAGGAGATAATTATGAGTAAGCATTTATCTGTAGATGTTCGAGTTCCTGTAGAAGAAGATAATCCTTCTATAAAACGTATTGAAAGCTTGTGCATTCAGTGTGGAAAATGTCAAGAAGTATGTCGTAAAGAGATTTCTGTAGGTCATCATTACGATCTTTCAAAGACAATGGATACCGCAATCTGTATCCATTGCGGACAGTGTGTCAATGTCTGCCCAACCGGTGCTTTGGTAGAAAAGCAGGATTGGATGAAAGTGCATGATGTGATCCAATCACATTCAAAGAAAGTGATAGCGATTACTTCACCAAGTGTACGTGTAGGATTAGGAGATGCATTTGGATTAGAAGCGGGAAGCTATGTGGAAAAGAAAATGGTATCTGCTTTGAGAGAATTAGGCGTAGATGTTGTATTTGATACGACTTTTGCGGCAGACTTAACGATCATGGAAGAAGCCAGTGAACTGATTGATCGTATCACAAACAACAAACCTTTGCCTCAGTTCACAAGCTGCTGTCCAGCTTGGGTGAAATTTGTAGAAACCTATTATCCATCCCTATTACCAAACATTTCTTCTTCAAAATCACCGATTTCAATGATGGCGCCAACGATCAAGACATGGTATGCGAAAAGAGAAAACATCGATCCGAAGGATATTTATTTAGTAGCGATCACACCTTGTACAGCCAAGAAATTTGAAATTACACGTTCTGAAATGAAGGACGCCAGCCTTTATCATGATGATGAAGCATATCCTGATTGTGACATCGTAGTGACCACGAAAGAACTAGCCAATTGGATGAAGGCAGAAAACTTGGATCTTGAAAAATTGGAAGACAGCGAATATGATAGCTTGATGCCAAGAGGCAGTGGAGCCGGTCTTATATTTGGTAATACAGGAGGTGTCATGGAAGCTGCAGTGCGTACTGCTTATTTCATGCTGACTGAAAAGCAGCCACCTGAAAATCTTTTGGAAATGAAAGAAATTCGTGGGCTTGAAGGTATACGTGAAGCCAGTGTGACCATCAATGATCTCACGGTGAATGTCGCAATCGTTTATGGTACTGAAAATGTTCGTAAATTCTTACCATTACTGAAAGAAAAGCACTATGACTTTGTGGAAGTCATGACTTGTCCAAAAGGATGCATCAGTGGTGGAGGCCAGCCAAAACATATTGGTGAAGATATGAATGAAATTCAGAAGAAACGTGTGGATTCCATATATCAAAAGGATGCATCCATGAAGCTGCGTTGCTCTCATGATAACCCTGCCATCCATCAGGTTTATAAAGAATTCTATGATTTACCGCTCAGTGAACTCTCAAAGAAACTTCTTCATACAACCTATCATGTACGAGATGATCTGAATGAAGATCCTTCTATCTATGATACTGTGTGTGAAACAGAAGAAGTTATTCCAACATCAACACGTTATAAATGTAGCATTTGCGGATATATCTATGAGGGAGATCTGGCATTAGAGAAAGATGATTTTGTCTGTCCAATTTGTGGTGTCGGAAAAGATTTGTTTGAAAAGTGCTAGAGAAAGAACATTGACAATCCCAAGTTTACCACCTATTATAAAATAAGGTGATAATGATGAAATCCATTCATAAAAAAGCTGTCGTTCTTACAGTATTTCTGTTAATTGCGCTTATATTTGGAACCTTTTTTGATTATCAGATTGCACATTCTCTTTACAACAAGCAAAGTATTGTCAGCAAGATCGTTGACATTCTGGCAGAACTTCCAACATATCTGATGATGACACTGTTCAGTGCAACCCTATATGTTACAAGAAATAAGGATGGCAGTTTCTTGTCTGCTTTCAGTGCTGTTTTGGGAATCATTAGTATGATTTTCTTTGGCTTTCTGACAGGTTATACACTATTATTCAATATGAATCTCTATTCACCACCTTTGATCTATGCAAGTGCGATCGGGGTTTGTGTTTGTGCCCTGGTCCTGTCAAGAATTGCTGCCGATAAGAGCATGGTGACGATCCGAAAAATTTCAAAGATAGGATTGCTCAGTTTTTTCAGTACTGTTGCCATTATTCTGGTGCTCCATTTCTGCTTTGAAAGAATTCCGTATATCCGAATTGACAACAGCATCAATATCTATACACCTTGGTATCAGTTTGTATTTTTACCGGATGTTTTGAGTTATGAAGTTAGAACTTTTCCATCACTGACGATGGGAATTGCTTCCATGACATTTATGATGAATCAAATTTCGGAAGTTGTTGTGAAATATCAGCAGAAAAAACTGATTCTGATGATCATTACCTTAAGCTGGATCTTTATTGTTGGTATCAGTCAGATCATCATGGGAGAAGCTTATTTAAGTGATGTGATTTTTTCAATCTTGATTGGCATGTTGATGATAACAATTCATTATCTGTTGATCTTCAAAAGAAAAAGCAAAAAAGAAAAATATTGAATTAAGAATCACTAACACCTGATCACTTCAGGTGTTATTTTATTTGCCCTAGAATAATTCCACTATTTTTGATATGCTTTATACAATGAAAGAGAAAGATATCAAAAGGAGGAGATCAAAGTATGCCTTTTTGGATATTCATGCTCATTTTTGATCTGCTTATTCCCTTTACGATGATTGGTTTTGGCAGATATTTTATGAAAACAGCGCCAAAAAAAATCAATGCCTTATTTGGATACAGGACATCCATGTCGATGAAAAATCAAGATACTTGGCAGTATGCTCATCATTATTCCGGAAGATTTTGGTATCGCTCTGGAATCATCTTATTCCCTTTAACCATTCTTGGAATGTTATGTGTCATAGGAAAAACCAATGATTCAATAACAGCAGTTGGCTTGATTATCTGTATCATTCAAATGATACCTTTATTGGGGGTCATCATTCCGACAGAAAGAGCTCTTCGACGCCATTTTGATGAAGACGGTAATAAGCGTTCAGAAAATCAAATATAAATAAGAAATAAAGAAGGTGGAATATGACATCAAGAATCAACTTTAATAAGTTTATTCCATTTAGAAAATGAATAAATATAGTTTAATTAGTCGAAATAAGCATTCAGAAAACAGTTGTATTATTTGAGGTAAATATAATGAATGAAAAATGGATTTTCTTTGACGTGGGATCAACTCTTGTTGATGAAACTGAAGCATATCATCATCGTATTCAAGAAATGATCAAGGGAACAGAATTATCGTTTGACACTGTTGACAAGAAAAGAATTGAATTTGCAAGACTAGGGTTTGATGGTAATTCAGAAATCATACGTTTCTTTAATTTAAAGAAAACACCTTGGCATCCAGAAGATGAGCTATTATTTGATGATGCGCTAGATATATTAAATTATCTAGAGGAAAAAGGATATAAGTTAGGTATCATTGCGAATCAACCGAAGGATTTTCGACAAAGGCTTGATTCATGGGAATTGTCGAAATTCTTTGATGTGATAGCTGTTTCAGAAGAAATGGGTGTTTCTAAACCTAATAAAGAGTTGTTTGAAATTGCCCTGAGTTTTGCAAACAGTCAGCCAAATGATTCTATCATGGTTGGAGACAGGCTTGATAATGATATTATTCCCGCAAAATCTATTGGCATGAAAACGATATGGATTCGTACCGGATTATCAAAATATCAAAATACAAATCTAGGAGAAAATGTTGCCGATTGGACGATTGATAAGCTTTCTGATATAAAAAAACTATTTTGAATAATCAAAATATAGAGGTAATATATGCCAAAAATACATACTCATTTACACTTAGCATTAAAGCTAAGCAAAAAAATAAATATTTCAGATGTTGATTCTTTCTTCCTCGGAAGTGCGTATCCGGATGCATGGAAAACATCCACAGAAAAAAGTTTGCAGTATCATTATAAAAAGGAAGCTTATGAAGAATGTAATTTAGAAGCATTTATGAAAAATGAACCAATGGATGATTTTAATTTAGGTTACTACTTTCACTTGTGGATAGATAATCGTATTTTAGAAACTGATACAAGTGACATCAACAAGCAAGATTGTCTAATATGTGATATGGAAGCCATTCTTCCGATGATCCAACATCTCAGGGAACTCAAACTGTCGGGCAAAAGATATGAAGCCTTCCAAAACATTTTGTGTTTGGAATCAGAGCCAATGCTGTTGTATCGTGTGCCTGAGATGAGAAAGAAGAAATATGAAGAAATACTAGACAAACTAGTGAATGAATTCATTAAGGAGCTTTGTTATGATTCGACTTATACAACCAAATGAAAAATACTTAAAATCATATATAGATGCATATGAGGAATACAAGCAAAATCATGTCACCACATATGCCTTTGATGATGCGAGATCCTATGACATATTTGAAAAATATGATCACTATCGTAATGAACGTAATTTGAAACCAGACAGAGTTGGATGTCATTATTTTTGGTTAGTGGATGATGAATTCGATTACTTTATCGGAGAAATCACGATTCGGCACAGGCTGACGGATGCTTTAACAAAATATGGAGGCCAT
>CAMEUL010000023.1 GCA_945938205.1 uncultured Traorella sp.
GGAATCAGCTGGAAAAGGGCAAAGCCAATCAGCATGATGCCTGTTGCATAGAAGATGCCTAACTTGATGGTTTTTAGAATACGGCTCTTTTGTTTAGCTCCATAATTATAAGAAATAATTGGCACAAGACCATTGTTCATTCCAAAGATCGGCATGAAGACAAAACTTTGAAGTTTGATGTAAATACCAAAGAAAGCAGCGGCTGTCTGATTGAACAGCAGAAGGATCTGATTCATTCCAAATGTCATGACACTTCCAATCGAAGCCTTAATGATGCTTGGAATACCGATAGCATAAATTTCACGGATGATCAAAAGATCCGGTGTGATGTTTCGAATCGAAAGATCAATGTCATGATTGAATTTTAAGTTGAAGATCAAAGCCAAACATGCCGCAAATATCTGACCAGAAATAGTTGCAATGGCGGCACCTTGAACACCCATGGCTGGAAAACCAAACAAACCAAAAATCAAAATAGGATCTAGGATCATATTGATAATGGCACCACTACTTTGTGTAACCATGGTATGTAATGTTCTCCCGGTTGCCTGTAAAAGACGTTCAAAGGTGATCTGCATAAAGATTCCAAATGAGAAAATCAGACAGATAGAAAGATACTGTGTTCCATATTCACTGACCAGTTGTTCACAGTTCTGCATTTCAAAGAAGAAACGGCTTCCCAGAAAACCAAAGATCACAAACACAAGACTGCTGACAAGACCTAACAGGATCCCATTTTCTGCTGTCTTGCTGGCTTTTTCACGATTCTTTTCTCCAAGGCTTCTGGAAAGTAAAGCGTTGATTCCAACCCCGGTCCCTGTGGAGACCGCAATCATCAGGTTCTGAAGTGGAAATGCCAATGATACGGCTGTAATGGCCTGTTCATTGATCTGAGCGACAAACATGCTGTCGACGATATTGTATAGTGACTGAATCAGCATGGAAATCATCATCGGCAAGGACATCGTAATCAGTAATTTATTGATGGGCATCGTACCCATTTTATTTTCTTTCATAAAATATCACCTTCTCCAAGTTCTTTATCATTGTACTGATTTCAATAGAAATATCAAGTGTTTTCAATGGATTCGTTTTTGTGTATAATGAAATCAACAAAAACGAGGAGTCATGATTATGAAAAAATTATTTCGTTCTTTCATCGTACTGATGATGGCATTCTCCATGATGGCTTGTCAAAAACAAGAGCCTGTGGAAGATCCTAAGGTTCAGGAAGCCTTCAATGCATACCTAGATGAACAGTATATCGCATATTTTGAAGACAGTTATTTTAATTACTACGATCTTTTTCATCCAGAAACACTAGGTGTCACAAAACCAGAAGTGAGTTGGTGGCATTATACTGTTGAAGAGTTTGAAGAAACAATTAAAGTTTCAAAAGAAGAACTTGAAAAACTGCATACTTTTGATAAAAATGTGCTGACTCAGGACCAGCAGAATCTTTATCTGACATTTGAGAAAAATCTTCAGAATAATATTGAATTAGAAAAATATTTAGATTTCAATTTTCCTTTTAAAAGCAATGGTGTCCAAGAAACCTTAATTGGTTATTTTACGGAATGGCGAGCTGTAGATGAAGAAAAGCTTGAAGATTATATCGTTTTGATTGAAGACAGTGGGCGTGTGATAGATGAATGTATTGAATGGACACAGAAACAAAAAGAGAAAGGCTTACTCCAGAATGAAGGTGTAAAGGCTTCTATTTTGGATTACTGCCGCAATTTTTTAGAAAGCAAAGAAATTGAAAAGCATGCACAAGCCATGATAGATAAACTGGAATTAAGCACAGATAAACAAGAAACATATATGAAAAGAATTTCTGATGGCGTGGATCAGGTCATAAAGCCGGCTTATAAAAGAATCATTGAGCTGTATGAAAATCTACCGGTTGCTGAAAATCAGAAGGGCTATTATTATGATGAGAATGGGAAAGAGTATTATGAATATATGATACATTCTATCACCGTTTCAAATAGATCTATGAGTCAGTGGATGAACATGTTAGAAAAAGCGATCGACGAGCATTTGGATTGTACAATCAATCTAATGATTTCAGATCCTGATTTAATTACAAAACTAAGCAATGCAGTTTATCCAATAGATAATGCGAAAGATTGCTTGGAATATCATTCTATGCATTTAGAGGATTATCCTGAAATTCAAAAAGTAGACTACAGTGTGAATTATCTAGATGCCAGTGTTGCGCAAGATATGGTCAGTGCTTATTATGTGAATCCTCCTATAGATGATGTGACAGAAAATGTGATCAAGGTGAATCCAAATAAAAAGAATATTGGAGATATTTACGCGACACTTGCGCATGAAGGTTTCCCTGGGCATCTTTATTACAGCAATTATATTAATCAGAATGCCAATCATCCGATCAAGAAGGTTATAAGTAATTTAACTTTAATAGAAGGATGGGCTACCTATGTAGCGGCAGAGTCATATCAGTGGTCTGGTCTGGATGAAAGCGTGATTGAATATTATTCCCTCATGGAAGGATTTGGTTATCTTGTTGAAGAATATATCGATATGAAGATCCATTATGAAGGATGGGGTGTGGATGAAATAAGAAACTATCTTAACAAGATGGGACTCAATACTAGTATCGCAGAAGCAGTTTATGATAGTCTTATTACCAATCCAGCCATTTTAGCTCCTTATGGTCTAGGATATCTGGAAATGTATGAATTAAGAAAGCAGTGTGAACAATCACAAAAAGAAAAATTTAACTTGAAAGAATTCCATCGTGTCATTTTGGATTGTGGTGCCATCTCGTTAGATGCTTTGGAAAATACGATCAACAATTATTGTAAATAGAAGGCCGAAAGGCCTTTTGTTATATGAGATCGATCAAAACCTGTAGAATACCCGAGATAAGTATGACAAGAATAGGATTCATTTTAAACTTTCTCAATAAGATCATGGCAATCAGAAAATTACATAACGCAAATAGTTCAAAGTTTTGACCCTGAAAGAAACAGGCTTTCAGAAGAAGCAAAGCAGCACTGGCAATCATGGCAATGACAGCTGGACGTAACGTTTTGAGAACTTTTTGGAGAAGTGGAAGCTTTCGATATTTAAAATAACCATAAGATATTGCGCCAACGATGATGCAGCTTGGAAGAATGCATCCAAGAGTGGCAATCAAAGCTCCTTCTAAACCTTGTGCTTTCAAACCAACAAAGGTAGCAGCATTGAGTGCAATCGGACCGGGTGTCAATTGAGAAATGGTCACAAGGTCATTGAACTGCTGGCGGGTTAACCATCCAAATTCACGAATTGCTTCTTCTATTAAAGGAATGGTTGCATAGCCTCCTCCAAAAGAAAAAAGACCAATTTTAAGAAAACTGATAAAAAGCTTAAAATAAATCATGACACACGCTCCTTTCTGTATAAGAACAAAGCATAAAGGATACAAACAGTCATGATATAGGGAACAGGAATATTTAAGAAAACATTCAGTATAAAAGAAAGGCATAAAATCAGATAGGATTCTTTACTTTTCTCCATATTCATAGCCATATCGATAACAACACTGCATATTAAAGCACAAACACCTGCTTGCATACCAAATAGCAGTGTTCGGATCATTTGGTTTTCAATAAATGATGCATAGAAAAAAGAGATGATGCTTAAGAGGATGAGGGGTGGCAAAGCAGTACCGAGAATGGATATGATAACTCCTGCCCATCCGGCAATTTTGTAGCCAATGGCAATAGCTCCATTGATAGCGATGGCTCCAGGAGCACTTTGCGCAATCGCAAGGAGGTCCATCATTTCCTCTTCTTCGATCCAATGAAGTTCATCTACAAAACGTTTCTTCATCAGCGAGATGATGACATAACCTCCACCAAACGTGAAGGCACTTAAATAGAATGTTGAAAGGAATAATACCCACAGTTTTTTCTTCATGGTATTATCTTACCACGAAAGAGTGAATGTACAACCATATCTTGAAAAACGAAAGTGGCTGTTTTAAAATGGAAAAGTCTGGAGGGATTTTATGAAAGCCGATTATCATATGCATACAAGTTTCAGTGACGATTCTCAATTTGTCATGGAAGATGAAATCAAGACAGCCATTGCACGTGGCTTGGAAGAAATATGTTTTACCGAACATATCGATCATCTTGAAAAGATACATCAGGATGCTGAACTGAATGCTTATCAAAAAGAATTTATTCGTCTGAAAGAAAAGTATAAGAACCAAATCCAAATGAAATTTGGAGCTGAATTTGGAATGCAGCGCCATACCATTGATCTGTTTGAGAAGGATTTTCAGTCTTACGATTTCGATTTTGTTCTTTTGTCCTGTCATCAAATCAATGATCTTGAATTTTGGAATCAGGGATACCAGAAAGGGAAAACGCAAAAAGAAATCAATGAAGGATATTATCAGGAGATTCTTTATTGTGTGGAACACTATCGGAATTACTGTGTGTTAGGACATTTGGATGCGATCAAGCGTGATGATCCTTATGGAGAATATGAGGATGAAAAGGTTTGGGAGCTTCTAACAAAAATCTTAAAAAAGGTCATTGCAGATGGTAAAGGAATTGAAGTCAACACTTCAAATTTTCGTTATGGTCTGTCAGACTTGACACCTTCCAGAAAGATTTTGAAGCTGTATTATGATCTAGGCGGTAAAATTTTGACCTTTGGCAGTGACTCGCACAAGGAAGAACATGTGGGATATAAAATTGAAGAAGTGAAGGAAGAAGTGAAGAAAATCGGATTTAAAGAATTCTATACCTTTGAAAAAATGAAGCCTATAGCTCACTTGTTATAATATATCATTTATATAAATAAAATGATATATTCATAATAAAATGCTATCATAATATTTTAATATATGATACTATTATAGAGATTGTGAGGATAAGAATGGTACTGTCTCACAAACTGGGGTATAATAATTAAGATTTGGAGGAGCATATGTCAAACGATAAGATCATTATTAAAGGAGCAAGAGAAAACAATCTGAAAAATATCAGTCTTGAGATCCCACGCAACAAGTTTGTTATCATGACTGGCGTCAGCGGAAGCGGAAAAACTTCCTTGGCTTTTGATACAATTTATGCAGAAGGACAGCGGCGTTACATGGAAAGTCTGAGTGCCTATGCACGTCAGTTTTTAGGAAATAGTGAAAAGCCGGATGTGGACAGCATTGAAGGATTGTCTCCTGCTATTTCCATCGATCAGAAAACTACAAGCAACAATCCTCGAAGCACGGTTGGAACAGTTACTGAGATCTATGATTATCTGCGACTTTTATATGCTCGTATCGGTGTGCCATATTGTCCTGAACACAATGAACCGATCGAAGGACAGAGCATCAAACAGATGGTGGATCGCATCATGGAAATTGAAGACAAGACGCGCATCATGATCTGTGCTCCGGTTGTTTCCAATAAAAAAGGAACCCACAAGGATCTGTTAGCCAAATTGCAGTCCGAGGGATATGTTCGTGTGCGTATTGATGGCGAAGTGAAATACATTGAAGATGTTCATCTGGAAGATAAGAATATCAAACATACCATTGATGTTGTTGTGGATCGTATCGTGAAATCCAATGATCGTTCACGATTCAATGATTCACTTGAAAGTGCTCTAAAATTGGGCAATGGAATGGCGTTAGTTTGTTTTAATGATGAGGAGCTGCTGTTCTCACAGAATTTTGCCTGCAAGAAATGTGGGTTCAGTGTCCCAACTTTAGAACCTCGTCTGTTTTCATTTAATGCGCCATTAGGAGCTTGTGAAACATGTAAGGGATTGGGTATCACACAGAAGGTAAATCTGAATTATCTGATACCGGATAAAACAAAAACGATTCGTGAAGGTGGAATCGTTTACTATAAAAACATCATTGCGAAGGAGAATATAGAATGGCTTCGTTTTAAAGCTCTTTTGGATTTTTATCATATTGATATAGATAAACCATTAGAGAAAATGACAAAAAAAGAAATGGATATCATCTGTTATGGTGCTAAGGAACCGATTGCCTATACGATTGAATCCAAAAGCGGCAATTCATTCAAAAAGAATGAATATATTGAAGGTGTCTGCACACTCATTGAAAGAAGATATATCGAAACAACTTCTTCTTTTTCAAGAGAATGGTATGGAAGCTTTATGAGTGATTCAGTGTGCCCAGATTGCGGTGGAAAACGATTGAACCGACAGGCTCTCAGTGTTCGTGTCTGTGGTAAAAATATTCATGAATGGACACAGATGTCCATCAAACAGACACTGGAATTCATGGAACATATGGAACTGACAGAAAATCAGGCGAAGATCAGTCGTCTGATCCTGAAGGAAATTCGTGAGCGATGTGAGTTTTTGAATAATGTAGGTCTGTCATATCTGACATTAGACCGGCTTGCAGGAACCCTGAGTGGTGGAGAAGCACAACGCATCCGTTTGGCAACACAGATCGGTTCGCATCTTTCAGGAGTGTTGTATGTATTGGATGAACCAAGCATTGGTTTGCATCAAAGAGATAATGCGCGACTGATCCAATCCTTGAAAGCTATGCGCGATTTAGGGAATTCACTGATCGTGGTCGAACATGATGAAGAAACCATGATGGAAAGCGACTATATCATTGATATTGGACCTTATGCAGGCATCCATGGCGGTGAAGTTGTGGCAGCTGGAACGCCACAGGAAATCATGCAGGATGAAAATTCCATCACAGGAAAATATTTGTCCAAGCGTTTAAGCATTCCTGTTCCAAAGACAAGAAGAAAAGGTAATGGAAAGACTTTGGAAGTGATAGGTGCCAGTGAAAACAACCTGAAGGATATTGATGTGAAAATACCATTAGGAACGCTTTGTGTGATAACTGGAGTGAGCGGCAGCGGAAAGAGTTCTCTGGTCAATGAAGTCCTCACCAAAGGCATTCAAAATGCTCTGGGACGAACACGTATTGAACCAGGAAAGTGTAAAAAAATCAAAGGACTTGAAAACATCGACAAAATCATTGATATTTCACAGGATCCTATTGGACGAACACCTCGTTCCAATCCGGCTACTTATACCGGAGTCTTTGATGATATCCGTGATCTGTTTGCGCAGACAAATGACGCGAAAATGAGAGGATATGACAAAGGACGTTTTTCTTTCAATGTAAAGGGAGGACGATGTGAGGCTTGTCAAGGAGACGGAATTTTGAGAATATCTATGCACTTTTTACCGGATGTATTTGTTCCATGTGATGTCTGCGAAGGAAAACGATACAACGAAGAAACGCTGGCTGTCACTTATAAAGGAAAAAATATTTATGATGTGCTGGAAATGAGCGTTGAGGAAAGTGTAGAATTTTTCAAAAATGTGCCAAAGATCAAACATCGTCTTCAGACCCTGCAGGATGTGGGCCTTGGCTATGTGAAACTGGGACAGAGTGCCACTACCTTATCCGGTGGAGAAGCTCAGCGTGTGAAACTGGCGAGTGAACTTCAGCGTAAAGCTACAGGAAAAACATTGTTTGTGCTGGATGAACCTACAACAGGATTGCACAGCCATGATGTGAAGAAACTGATGGAAGTGCTGATGCGGATCGTGGACAATGGAGATACCGTTCTTGTTATTGAACATAATCTGGATGTCATCAAATGTGCTGACTACATTATCGATCTTGGCCCTGAAGGCGGAGATGAAGGTGGACAGATAGTTGTCAGCGGAAGCGTTGAGGATGTTATCCAATGTGAAAAGAGTTATACTGGACAATATCTGAAAAAAGTATTGGAGGATCAATCATGATGGTGACGGTTAATGATCTAATGAAAAAACTGAATTTAGAAGTTCTGGTGGGCGATCAGACTGCTTTGAACCGTAAAATCAATGTTGCGGAAACAAATCGTCCCGGGCTTGAATTAACAGGATATTATCTGCATTCTCAAAGGGAAAGAATTGTTGTTCTCGGAAATAAAGAAATGGGATATATCAAAGGGATGAGCCATGAAGCTCAAATTTCAAGTTTTGAGTTTTTGACTCAGGACGAAACTCCTTGTATCATCATTACACGAGGTGCTGCCTGTCCGAGCCGCTTAAAAGAAATTGCGGAAAGAAAAAATTTCCCGATACTCAGTGCAAAGGAAGAGACGTATCGTACCATTCTTGATACGATCACTTATCTTGATGAAATGATGGCACCTGTCGTCAGTTTGCATGGTGTGTTAGTGCAGATTTATGGAAAAGGTGTTCTTTTGACCGGAGAAAGTGGTATGGGAAAAAGTGAAATTGCACTGGAACTCATTAAAAAAGGACATTTGCTCATTGCGGATGATCGTGTGGACTGCAAATTGGTTCATAAGGAAATCATTGGTGAATCTCCGGCAATTCTCAAAGAAATGCTGGAAATCCGAGGAATCGGTATCATCAATGTTTCGAAGATGTTTGGGCTAAGCTCAGTATTAGATAAAACAAAGATCGATTTGGTAATTGTATTGGCTCCATTGTCTTTTGAAAAAGAGTACGATCGTGTTGGAATTGAAGAAAAGAAATATATGGAGATCCTTGAAATTACGATTCCAAAGCTGGAAATTCCAGTGAAGGAAGGACGTTCCATGGCCGTTATCATTGAATCTGCCGTAACCAATTATCTGCTGAGCAGTATGGGCCAGGACAGTGCCAAAGAATTTGAAGAAAGAGTTTTACAATTTATTGAACAAAACAAGGAAGGAAGTGAAAACTGATGGAGTTATTTCCAAGCCGTGAGATTTTTATTCAATTGGGAAGTGTGAATATCACATGGTACGCCATTTTAAGTCTTGCGGGATTTCTTGTGACATATTATCTTTCATTACATACGTTGAAGAAGATGGGATATGACAAGGACAAAATAGAAGATTTCATGTTTTATCTTTTGCCAATTGCTTATGTGGGTGCCCGCTTGTGGTATTGTTTATTTGAATGGCGATCCTATATTCAGGATCCAATCCGTATTTTCTATATTTGGGAAGGAGGATTAGCCTTCCATGGTGGAGTGATTGCAGGAGTCTTGCTGGCAATATGGTTCTGCAAGAAAAATCATTATCATATCCTCCGATTCGGAGATGCCATCATGCCTAATATTCTGATTGGACAGATGATTGGCCGTTGGGGAAATTTTGTGAATCAAGAAGCATTTGGAACGGTTGTCAGTGAAGAAAGCTTAAATTGGTTGCCTGAATTTATTAAAGAAGGAATGTTTATTCAAGGAAGTTATCGTATGCCAACTTTCTTATATGAAGGTATTGGAAATCTGATCGGATTCATACTGATTCGTTTTGTTTTCAATAGATACGGAAGAAAGAAACGTGGTGATCTGATGTATGCTTATCTGGTATGGTATGGCATGGTACGTTTCTTTGTGGAGGGTTTTCGAACAGACTCTCTCATGATTGGACCCATCCGAACAGCACAGCTCATATCGATTATATTCATGATTATAGGAGTTCTTGGCCTTTTGGGTATTTACAATAAACTTTTTAGTAATATTCCCGGATTCAAGGAAGAGAAACCTTTGCTGCTGTTTGATGTTGATGGAACATTGATTGACACCATTCCATTGATCAGTGCCAGCTTCCGTCATGTAATTGAGATGCATGATCCAAAACGCTCATTGACTGATCTGGAATATAAGAATCTTTCCGGGCCACCGCTGAAAGAAAGCTTTGGAAAACTGTTCCCAGAAGCTGATGAAACAACGATCCAGCAATATGTCGATGAATATCGAGTTTACAACAGAGAACATCATGATGAGATGGTGAAAGTGTTGCCAGGTGTTGTAGATATGCTTGATTACTGTAAAGCACAAGGATATACCTTAGGTGTTGTATCCAATAAGATTTCAAGCATGGTGAATCATGGATTGGAATACTGTGGTATTGCTTCATATTTTGATGTTGTGATATGTGCTGAACAGATGAAAAAAACCAAACCGGATCCGGATGGACTTTTGGAAGCCGCAAGAGAATTGGGTGTGCCACATGACAATTTGATTTACTGTGGAGATGCGCCAACGGATGTTTTAGCAGCTAAAAATATGTCAGCTTTCTCTGTAGCGGTCGTGCTTGATGAAGATAGAAAAGAAAACATTGAAAAAACAAAGCCATGTGCTTTGATTACTGATTGGAAACAGTTTGAAGAACTGTTAAAGGAGGAAAGAGAATGGAGCGACAATTCGACGTTGTTGTGGTAGGCGGAGGTCCTGCAGGACTGAGCGCTGCCATTTATGCTTCACGTGCCGGACTCAGTGTGGCAGTCGTGGAAAGTATGGCACCGGGTGGAAAACTGGTAAAGACTGCTCATATTGAGAATTATCCGGGCATTGCTTCAACAGAAGGAACCACCTTGGCTATGGATATGTTCCAGCATGCCACGCAGCTTGGCGCTGAATATATCGGCGGTCAGGTAGTATCGATTGAGGAAAAACAGGTCAAGATCAGTGATGGTACGGTTTTGACCGGGAAAGCACTGATCATCGCAACCGGTACCCTTGAAAGAAAGCTGAATATCCCTGGAGAAGAAAAAAATATTGGAAGAGGCGTTTCCTTCTGTGCCATTTGCGATGGAGCCTTTTTCAAAAACAAAACCATCTGCGTTGTAGGTGGAGGAAACAGTGCCTTGGAAGAAGGCCTTTATCTGACCCAGTTTGCATCAGAAGTAAAAGTGATCGTTCGAAATGAATTAAGGGCAGATCAGAATCTGAGAGATGAATGTGAAAAAAATGAAAAGATTTCCATTCATAAAAAACTGGTGCCTCTTGAAATTTTGGATAATGGTGTCTCAGTTACAGGGTTAAAAGTAAAAAACGTGCTGACTGATGAAGAAACGATCATTGAAACAAGTGCCATATTCCCATATGTAGGTGCCGATCCGGTCAGTGAACTGGTAAAAGATATGGGAATTTGCGATGACAAAGGATATGTTTTGACGGATGAA
>CAMEUL010000024.1 GCA_945938205.1 uncultured Traorella sp.
GAACTGTCATTGTCAGCAGTATACTGGCTCTATTTACTTCTTCAGTTTCCGCACCTGCATGGTTTATCTTATGTACTGTTTTCTTTTCTTTAGCATTACTTTTCCTTTGTATAGCCCTAATATTGCTAGTTGGAAGCAAATTTATTCCATGGCTGATCATTCAACTGGGAGATTTGTTTACAAAGTTAAAAGAAAAGTTTAAAAAGAAAGGAGAAGAGAATCATGAAGAAACTCATTAAAGTTTTATTGATCTTGGCAGCTGTTTGTGGTGTCGGAGGCATCATTACCTATGGTGTTGCCTGTATGAAAGCGAATAGCTTATTGAATCCATGGATCCAATTAAGTGAAATTATTAGACATGAATCAAATCATACAGGTTTTAATGATCCGGAAGTAGAGAATCTAGAAATTCATGAATTTGAAGAAATTAAAGGATTAGTGGTAGATGTCGAAGTAGGTGATTTAAAAATTGTCCCTACGACAAATTCTGTGGTAACTGTAAAAACGGAAATTCCAGAAAGTTTTCACTCTACCATTCAATGTGATGAAAACAAGATCCTCCATGTGAGTGTGAAAGGAGACACACTGAAAAAGAATAATGAGTCTAAAATCACAATTTCTATTCCTACAGGTTTTTATCTTGAATCATCAAAAATCAATGTGAGTGTCGGAAAGATCGATATCAAAAAAATGAATTTGATCAATCCTGAAATATCTACTGCAGTAGGTGATATTGAATTGAAAGACGTTTTACTTGATCAGGGAAACATTCACCTTTCATTAGGAAATCTAGAAGTGGAAGGGTACATTTTTGGACATGTGAACTTCATCAATTCTATGGGAGATATATCCGTTGATCCAGCGAATCAGGAAAACGAGTTAGGACTTGATTTGAATGTGAATATGGGCACCATTGAAATCAATGACAAAAAACTACAAGAAAATGTCTACCAAACTCATAGTGAGCATGAAAATGTGCTGACAGCACAAGCCAATATGGGAACAATTGATATTGAGTTTGCACATCATAACTAAAAAAGAAGCGTATGCTTCTTTTTAAAAGTATATTTTTGTATATTTTTCAATGAGCCAATCCAGATAAATATTCACATCAAAAGGCTCGTGACATACTTTCTCAAAAATTTCATCTGCTTTATAAAGGGCACCATACTGATGAATGTGATCTTTTAGCCAATTTACAATGCTTTCAAAATCATTGTTTTTCATACAGGCATCGACATCGATGTCTTTTTTCATGGCGTCTAGAAACTGTGCTCCAAAAGCACTTCCTAGGGCATAGGTTGGAAAATAGCCAAAACTTCCACCGGACCAATGAATATCCTGTAAGATTCCTTCACTGGCATCTTTTGGACGCACTCCTAAATAAGCTTCATATTTATCAGCCCAGATTTCATCCAGTTTATCAAAATCAATCGTGCCATTGATCATTTCCTTTTCAAGTTCATAACGTATCAAAATATGCAAAGGATAAGTCAGTTCATCCGCTTCTGTACGAATCAAAGATGGCTTTGAAAGATTCATATAGGTCATAAAGTCTTCAAACGTAACATCTTTCAATTGCTCTGAAAAGATTTCTTTTACTTTTGAGAAATTAGAAACCCAGAAAGAATCTCTTTTTCCAATATAGTTTTCCAGAAAACGACTTTGTGATTCATGCATGCCACTGGTCATGGCACGAGATACTTCAAGACCTTCGAGTTCTGGATTGACATGCAGCATATACAAAGCATGACCATATTCATGAATGATCGAAAAGATGGAACTGAATAAAGAATCTTCAAGATATTTTGTAGTGATACGAACATCATGTAAAGAAAAATCACAAGTAAACGGATGTTCGCTCACTCCCATATAACATTCATTCTTATTGAATCCCATATAATTCTTTAAAATATCCATGACTTGCTTTTGCCCTTCTTCAGGGAAATTTTGATGCATCACAGAGTCATCAATTTTCTTTCCTTCATTGACAACTTTTGAAATAAAAGGAACCAGTCGTTCTTTGATCTTAGAAAAGAAAGCGTCATATTTTTCTGTATTCCATCCAGTTTCATATTCATCCAGCATAGCATCATAGATCGTGGTTTCATAACCATAGTATTCATAGGCTTTTTTATTCATTTCCACCAGTTTCTTTAATGTGTCTTTGAAAAGTGAGTAATCCTTGGCATCTTTCGCTTTCTTCCAGATGATTTCTCCTTGTTCACTTAATTGCATGAACTCCACATAAAAGTCTTTTGGCAGTTTGCTGATCTTATGAACATTTTTTAAGACAAGTTTGATTTCCTTGTTCATGGTCTCACCCAGATCCAATTCAGCCATACTTTCTAATTTGGCGATATTTTCTGGATCAATTTGATAATCAAACCATTCACCACCTAAAAAAGACATGCTTTTGATACGTGCATCACTCCCATCTTTGGGAGCAATGGTTGCATTATCAAAAGAAATGGTTGTTAAAGCTAACCGATAGGCATTATTTTTTTCAGTATATTCTTTATAGAATTGAAGAGCTTCATTTGTATTCATAAAATTTCACCTCGGTTTTTATTATAATGCATTTTGTATTGAATTCATCATACAAATTGTAAAGAAAATCATTTATAATAAAGAAAAAGGAGAAATGTATGAGAAAGATAACAGTTTTGCTAACAATGATGTTACTATTGGTTGGCTGTCAGCCCAAAGAAATGCCTGTAACTATTACTGATCAGGGGTATGAGGTAGAAAAAATCATATCACTTTCATATATAGATAACGATTCTTTCAGTTTTTGGCTAGATGGTGATATTTTCGCAGCTGCTGGATATTTCACCTACAACAATCATAAAATCATCAAAGTGAATTTGAACACCAAGGAAATAGAAGAAGAGAAAATTGTCTATGATGACAATCCTTATTTTGAAGTACGTCCGGAAGGTATTCCGGAAGATGCTCATATTTGCTACCGTGATAACGATTATTTGATTTATTATGTTTTTGAATATGCAACCGATAGTGAAGGTTCTATGTATACAGTTGACAGTTTTTATCTATGGCGTGATGGTGATTCTAAAAAACTGGTGAATATCGATTCATTAGGTTCAGAATTTTTCACATATGGATATAATTCAATCTTTTATTTGACAGAAGAGGGTCCTCATATCATGACCTGTGATGAGGAATACGTCTATGACAACATCATTGAAAATGATGAATTAGTAGTTGTCGACAAAAGAAAACAAGAAATCGATCAGTTACCATTGTTCTCCGTATGGCATCAAAATCAGAAAACATATTATCTTTACAGAAATAATAAAGGAACAAAAAGCCGTTTGGAGTATGAGAATATTTCATATGAACTGAATCAGCCTGGAAAATTCAAGATCATGGACAATTATATCCTAAAAACAGGTTTTGAAAATAATGATCCTGCTTTCACTGAAATTGCCAAGGTTGGCGAAAATGAGTTTATACCATTGAGTGAACCTATTGATAATCGAACTATTAATGGGTATCTTTCCAAGGATCGTTTCCTGTTTAGAATGGGAAAGGATTGTTGTTTGGCTAAAATTATGCCGGATGAGTTGATTGTTTATCGTTTGCCTTTCACAAGTGATATGAGAGTGAATGTGGGTGATGAGTGTCTGGTATATGAAGTTTTGTCTAAAGAAGAGAAGATAGCTGACTATTATCTGGTGACATTTGAGGACTAGACTTACAATTCTTTCAAAAAAGGCTTATAATAATAAAAGAAAGAGTGATGTTATGAAAGAATTATGCATTGATATGCTTTCTAGAAGAGGCGTAGAGCTTGATGATATCGCAGAGTGTGTGATGTTTCTTCAAAAGAAATACTATCCGGATCTGAGCCATGAAAAGGCATTAGAAGCCGTGGAAAAAGTCTTAGGTAAACGAGAAGTACAAAATGCAGTAATGACTGCCATTCATTTAGATGAAAGTGCCGAAAAAGGAAATATGGATGAACCCTTAAAAGAAATCCTAATGAAGGATGATCCTTTGTATGGCATTGATGAAGTCATGGCTTATGGCATTTGTAATCTTTATGGTTCGATTGCTTTGACAAATTATGGGTATATTGATAAAGAAAAACCTTTGATCATTGGAAAACTCAATGAAAAAGGTCCACAGTGCAATACGTTTCTGGATGATATCGTAGGAGCCATTGCGGCTAGTGCAGCCAGCCGATTAGCACATAACCGATAGGAGGAACTTTATGGAAGAAATGCTGACAAAAGAAGATTTCAAACTTGCCCTGCAACGACTGGGAGTTAAGAAAGGCATGCTTTTGTATGTGTCTGCTTCCATGAGAAGTTTCCGTTATGTGGTTGGCGGTGCACAAAGTGTGATCGAAGCACTGATGGAACTGGTAGGCTATGATGGAACTATTGTTATGGCAGCACCAACTCGTCATATCTGTGATCCGGTGGAAATTACCAAAGTGCCGCGGGATCAGGTGGAGGAAGCCAGAAGGAATATGCCTCCTTTTAATAGAAAACTAACTGCTCCAAGCGGTGTGGGAGAAATCCCTGTACAATTTATGCGCAATGAAGCAGTACTTCGAAGTAATCACCCAATGGTATCCTTTCTGGCATGGGGGAAATATGCGAAACTGATCGTAGAAAAACATCCTTTGCATTTTGGAATGAATCTGGATTCTCCTTTAGGTAAGATCAAAGAATACAATGGATATGTCGTTACGATCGGTCAGGATTATGATCGATGTGAGATTTTCCATCTTGCACAATATGTTGCGATGAAATGTCCGATCCGTATTTATTCGTGTCCAATTGAAAAAAGTGGCGCAACCAGTTGGATCCAACTGTTGGACCTGGAACTCAATACCAAAGGATATAACGAAATAGGAAAGATTATGGAAAACAATCAGGTAGTGCGTTCGACTTATCTTGGAAATACTACATGCCGAATGTTTTCTGCGAAAACAGCTTTTGATACCGCCAATGAATATTTAAATAAATAGTTAACAAATGTCCTATTTTATGGGACATTTTAATTAGAAGAAATGAAGATCATTGAAATAATAACTAGGTAAAGTTATAATAAAACTGTCATTATTTCAATAAAGAATGTGGGAAGTATTTATTCAAAATAAAGAATGAGAAATGAGGTATTTATGTTTTATAAAGTTGAAGAAAAGAAACTATTAGGAAGATACTTTAAATATCAAAGAGAAATACAACATATTAAGTTTAGTGACATTGTTTCTTTAGGGATTTGCGACTATAAGACACTCAAAGGGATTGAAGAAGGTAAACAAAAGCCAAATGATGAATTTTATGACAAATTAGCAAATTATTATCAAATGGATGTTCAAGTGTTACCTTTATTAAAAGAAATAGAACCATACATTCATGAATTATATGATGCATGTGAATGGTATGATCAAAATAAAGCTGCTCATGTGATTCAAACAATCACTGATAAAGTAAAACATGTTAAAAACAAACCTCTTATTCGTGAATTGGTAGAAGCGATTCAAGTTGTAGAAAAAGAGTATATATTGAATACATATTTGAATCAACAAGAACTGTTACATACGCTAGAATTGATTCGCTTGTGGGATAATCATTTGGCATCATTATTAGTAGAGGCATGTGGTAGAAGCAATATGAAATATTTACGCTAATGAATCCTTTGGTGAATAGAAAGGACCCCATTTGTAAATACTGGTATGCCAGAATATGTATATCAAAAGTCAACTATACTGAAGCATTGGATATTTATCAAGAATTGTATGATTATTATGATGAAACAAATAATTCAATACGAAAAGTACGTGTTTTGATGCATATGTTTAATACATATCGTGATATTGATTATAAAAAAGCACAAGAATATGCCATTAAATTAGAAAACATCCTTAAACAAGAAACGCTTCCTGAAACATTAACATGTTCGATATATTATAATTTTGGGATGTATTATTATTTGAATAATAATTATGAAAAAGCATTAACTAATTATGAAAAATCGAATGAAATTGAACCAAATAAATCCACTACATTGTTTATATGTGGTTGTCGAAGCAGACTGGGCATCATTACAAATTACAAATTTAAAGTAGATCCATCATTTGTGTATTATCCTTGTTTGCACTATTTCGAAATGAAAGCAAACAATAACAGCGAAAAGGAACTTGAACACTATATCTTAAAAGATGTAATGAATGTTTTAGTGAAAGAAAAATATGAGCAGCCATTATGGAGTATGTTTAACTATGAGATGAGTGAATTAGTGAAGAAGACTCGAAACTATAAAAACTATCATATTTATCAAGAAAAATTCCAAAAATCAACAAATTCAGCCCTTTAAGGCTGTTTTTTTTAACTTTTTGGAATTTTTACGATTTTTAAAATAGATATAGTAAAATAATTACAATAAAAGAGATATTAAAAAAGTAAGTAAAACATATTATAAGTAGGTGATGATATGAATGTATTTCAAAGAATCTTGATCAGTATTACCCGAAATTTAAAGAAGTCTCTTTTATTAGTGATGATTTCTTTTGTCTTGGGACTGTTTGTAGTATCTTCAATCTATATTTATCTATCATTAAATACGATTGATTCAAGCGTTAAAGAACAGTTGAGTCCGAGTATTTTAATTAGCGCAAAAGATGATTACGAACTGGATGGAGATATCTGGATCGATCTAATTGATGAAGTAAGTACCAATCCAATTTTTCATAAATATCTTTCAGATGAACGTGTGAAATATGGAGATCTTTTATATAATCAATATACTAGTGCATCAAATCCAATCTTGAAAAGTTTACCTTTATTGATTGGAGTGAATCGCACTGAATTTGTTGATGTTTTAAATGGTGAATTTGATAATTTAAGAGGACGTTTGTTCACTCAAGAAGAAATGAATGATGGAAAGAATGTTATTGTCTTGATTGAGAATTTAAAATATGGTCCTCATTATGAAGTGGGTGACAAAATACAATACACTTTCAATAAACTTACATCTTACCTTGATGAAGAACCTACTGCCATACTCACAGAAGAATTTGAAATTGTTGGGGTATTAGAATTAGAAGGCAATGAAGAAGATGATTATGCAAATCATACATTAAATACGATGAATGCTGCAGATCAAGCGTATATCCCCTACCACACACTTGAATCCATCATGACAAAGCTAAGAAATTGGGAATTGGATCGAGTAAGCAAATTGAACGAAGACAGTCATGAGTATGGATTTGATATACGAACAGGAAATATTCAATTTTGGAGAGCGTGTTATAAGTTAAATAGCGCTGATGATTTAGAAGGATTTGTCGAAGAACTAGAGAATGATTTGAGTGATTATCCTATTTTTGAAATTCAAAGTGATGTTTCAAACTATAAGGATGTTCAAAGCAGTACACAACGCTTAGGAAAAATATCTTTGATGGTTTTAATTATTTCTGTAGTAGGTTCTTTAATGATACTTACTTTAATCATTTATATCTGTATGAAAGATAGAGAAAATGAAGTTGGATTATTGTTAGCTTTGGGAGAAAAGAAAAACAATATTCTCATTTGTTTTGTAATAGAAATCCTTGTATTATGTTCAATAGGTGTCATTTTATCATTCATATTTGGAAACACAGTGAGCAGCTTTGTTATTGATAAGTTTATTTTAAATCAAGAAATTATTGGACAATATAGCCAAACTATCATAAATCCAAACATGTTCAATCAATATCTTCTTTATGCATTATGTTTAGAAACAATAATACTTCTTTTATCTTCAATTTATCCATTATTTAAAATAATGAAAACAAATCCTAAGAATTTACTTCAATAAGAAGGGAGGCAATTGGATGAATTTCTTAAAACGCAGTTTTATTAGTATGATAAGAAATTGTTCAAAAATATTGCCTCTCTTTTTTGCTGTGTTTGTTGTAGGGAATCTATTATGCAGTGCAGTTGCCATCAAACAAACGACCCTCAATACGAAGAAGCAATTTGAAAAAGCTTTTGGCACTAAGATCATTTTTGATTATAAAAATGGATATCAAAATATAGGTTATGAAGAAAACAACATAAAATATAGGAACTTGGGTGCTGTATTTAAGGAAATCGATCAATTAGATATATATAGTTATTCGAATATTTCTTATTTCAGTAATTCTCTTGTTAGTCAAAATGTGAAATATCAGGAAAACGAAAACATCTATTATGAATATGAGGATATGCCTTTGTTTATTTGGGGTATTGATGAAACAATACCCATAGATGAAAAAGAATATGATATTGAATTAGTTGATGGACGTACTTTTACGCAAACTGAATTAAATCATTCAAAACATGTAGTGGTATTAAGCGAAAACTTTAAAATAACAAAAGATTCCAAAATAAGAAATATCGGAATCGGAGATGTTGTTTTCATTGAAAATGAACCATTTGAAGTGATTGGAATATATAAGAGATCAAAGAATGTGCAAATTGAAATCAATGGATATAATGAAGATAATAATTGTACTAGAATTTATATGCCGTTAGGTAGTTTAGATGAGATAACCACAAACATAAATCATATTCCAGTTCCAATTAAAGCGTTTTTCCAACTAAACGATATAGAAGATACGGATCTGTTCATGGAGAATTATGCTTCTTTCACAAAAGGAATTCAAATACCCGATGATTTTTATATGATGAAGAGTACAGAATTATTTGAGAAGATCGGTGCACCCATTGAATCACTTTCCAATATATCATCTTATATTTTAGTGACAACAGAAATCATCATGATATTGATATTAATGTTATTTGTTTTTCTCATTATGAAAAATAGAAAACATGAGATAGGAATTTTATATGCACTGGGGGAAAGAAAATATAAGATCATCTTGCAGTTTATATTTGAAATTTATCTTGTAGGATTATTAGCTTTGTCTTGTTCTACAATCACAGGGTGTAAACTAGGACAATGCTTGTCAACAACACTTATGAATATCGACAATAAAGAAGAATTGACAATCAAAGAGAAACAAGAACAACTTCATTTAATTGAAATGAATCAAGTGGATTATTCCATTGAATATTTTGGTCAAGTGTTTGTAGCTTGTTCACTTGCAATGATCATTTCGATTGGATTTCCTATTTCTTATATTTTACGATTTGAACCTAAAAAAATATTGATGTGAGGTACGATATGACAATACTAGAAACAAAAGATTTAACCTTTACATATCCGGATGGAGATAGTAGAAAGATTATTTTGAATGATGTAAATGTAGGTTTTGAAATAGGAAAATTCTATACAATTTTAGGACCTAGCGGAAGTGGCAAAACGACATTCTTGTCTCTGATTGCAGCATTAGATACACCTGAAAAAGGTGAAATCTTGTTGAATGGCGAAAATATTGGGAAGATAGGGTTAGAAAAATTTCGTCGTGATCATATTGGAATCATATTTCAAAGCTATAATTTGATTCCATACATGAATGCATTGGAAAATGTAATGGTTGCCATGTCCATCACAGATAACAAAATTGATGGAGATCTGAAACAAAATGCACTTAGGGTTTTAGAAAGTGTTGGTATTGACGGTACCAAAGCAACCAGAAGAATCAATCGATTAAGTGGTGGAGAACAACAACGTGTTGCGATTGCCCGTGCCATCAGTACCAATGTAGAGATCATCGTTGCAGATGAACCTACTGGAAATTTAGATGGCAAGACAAGTGAAACAATTATTGAAATTTTTAAAGAATTAGCGCATAAGCAAAAAAAATGCGTTATCATGGTAACGCATTCTGAAAAGATTGCACAACAAAGTGATGTAATCTTAAAGCTTAATACTGACATACAGAATTTTGAGGCACATACAAATTAAATGATTCAATATTAAAAAAGTGTTTTGATATACTCAGCAATTTCTGTAAACATCTTTTCATCTTCTTCACTGAAACGATCAAGGAGTGGTGAATCAATATCTAAAACTGCTACTACTTGATCTTCTTTGATGATTGGTAGAACAATTTCACTGTTAGAGGCACTATCACAAGCAATATGTCCGGCAAATTGATGGACATTGGCAACTCTTAGTGTCTTTTTTTCTTGTACACAGGTTCCACAAACTCCTTTGCCTACTGGAATTCGAATACAGGCAGGTTTCCCTTGGAAAGGCCCTAAGACGAGTTCATGATCTTTCATGAGATAAAATCCGACCCAGTTGATGTTATTAAGATGTTCATTCAAAATGGCACTGATGTTGGATAAATTGGCAATTAGATCTTTTTCATTTTCAGTGATGCTTTGGATTTCTTTTAATATCATAGTTTCATTATAATGAAGTTGAAGGTTTTCTTCAACTATTTCATTTCTTGTGTGATCTGTTTCATTTTCTGATATGCTTTTTGAATTTCTGAATCAGTTTGTGCAGTTACGCTCATCCATCCTTCATCGATCATTTTTTCATAACAGGCACGCTGCATTTGTGTGGCATCTTCAAATAATTCATTCGCTTCATTGAATAATTCCGGCGTGCCGGCTTCTTCACTAAAATAAGCAAGCATGATGCGGTAATGCTTGAGTGAGATCAATGCGCAATTGATAATCTGTTCATCTGTCATAGTCATGATTTGGCTCCTTCCATAATTTCGGTTAATCGATTTGCCTGATCTTTGAGATCCGAACAAATATCTGAAAGAAAGTTTTGATTGTTTTCATCCTGCAATTGTTCCATTTCAAGCTGGATCTTCTTGTAAATTAGCATCGCTGCATTTACGATGTCTTCCATATATA
>CAMEUL010000025.1 GCA_945938205.1 uncultured Traorella sp.
GGAATTGGTGGCATAGCGTTTGCAAACAAACCTTTCAGCTCATCCACTTCACCTGCTTTTTCCCAATTAGCCATACCTTGTTTCCAAACTAAACTATCTTGTATTAATGACTTATTCAATATCATCTGTGACAAAGTATTCATATCAAATGGACCCGTTGCTTGTCCATTTACTGCAACATGATACATACTTGTATTTAATGGCGGAGGAGTCATTCCATTTTGAATTGGTTGATTCATTCCAGACATCATGTTATTCATTGATCCTGCAATATTTTGTCCTACTGCGCCTCCAACAGCCATACTTGCCATCATTGCGGCCATGTTTAACCCTGATCCATTATTTCCTAAATTCATATCACCAGCACCATTTGCGCCCATCTTTCCTAATGCCTCTGCACCAGCAATTCCAACTTCTGCCTGTTTTCCCAATTGGAAATCCCGTAGGTATTCAGTTTGTGTTTGTTTGTGTTGAGCATATTGCCCTTCTTCTCTTTGAATACGAAGTCTTTCAACATAATCTTCTGTTTGAGCCTGAACCTTCAAAATATCCATATCTTTTGTGACACTCATAAGTTGTCTATAACCTTCACTAGATTTATCCAACTCAATGGCAGAAATATCTACTCCAGATACAGTTACACCAAAGTTTTCTTTTAGCCTTTCTCCAATGTTTAATTCTACTACATCATTGATTAACGAAGTCTTTGTTTCAATTTGAACTAAAGGAATGTTATTTTGAGCAGGAGCATTCGCAACTACATCTTTGACATATCGGCATACTGCATCTTTGATCTCTTTTTGGAAATCATCTAGACTAAATGAATTAAGTCTATGTAACTTTATAAAGTCTCTGTAATCAGTAATTTTAAAACTTATTGTACCTCTTACTGCTGCCGGTACACCAAAATCCATAAAACGAGGATCATATACATCAAAGAATGGAACTCCAAATTTTACTTGTATAATCTGTGCTAGATTAATAAAATATACTTCTGCTTGAAAAGGTGTTCCTCCATCATATGCAAGACCAATGATACTTGCGAGAATTGGAAAGTTTTCAGTTTCAATAATTTCATCATAAGGTCCTTCAATATAATCTTGCATTGTGCCTTCTTTTTGTTTGTAAACAAATACTGCCACTTCTCCCTCTTTTACTCGCAACGATGATCCGAAACGAATTGCATTTTCTCGATTATTATCTCCTTGTTGTGACCCTTTTGGATGCCACTTCCAGATCAAATAAGATGGTTCATCACAACGAATTTCGTCCATAAATCCGCCTGCCTTGCTAAATAATTTCATTATTGCCCTCCATTCTTATAATAAATTATTGATTATTTTCTTTATCATTAATAATTCGATTAATTTCATCTACATTTGATATCTCTTCATTAGTTTTATCTTTATCAAAACTAGGTGTATATTCTAACTCAATTCCCTCCTTTGCAGCTGCTTCGATTACTTTATCAATCCAATAATCTCGTTGAATACTCCATTTACGTTTCTGCTCTTCATTCCTTATGGTTCCATCGTAAATTAAAGATTCAGCATTCAATAATGCATATTTAAATTCATGATTTTCAATTTGTAACTCTATTTCTTCTACAATGGCATTAAGTCTATTTACCTCTTTTTCTTCAGAAATTGGTGAATAGACTGCAATCCAAATGAACATTCCAATAGCTAAAGCAGGAGCCCACCCATAGAATAAAACGCGCTTTACAATTCTCTTTTTATCTTCTTTTTTTATTTTAATATTACAAGTATCATATAATTCTTGAATTTTACAAAAATCAGTATCGTTTTTGTATATGTTTTTTGCTTTTATATAAACTTGATTAATTTTAGCAATCCAAGCTGCATCTACTGCTTTAGTACTTGCCGGTGGTATATCAAATGAGCCGTGCATTAGATAGTTAACATTAGAAGTAGCAAGAATCATAAATTCAAGAATATCTTCCTTGGCGTTTGGGATGGAGAAATTCTTTATGAAACTGATTTTTTGCTCATCCGTTTTAGAAATTTGCTGCATTTGATAGACTCGTCCAAAAATACCAGCCGGTTTTTCATATTCACGATGTGACTCAATAGCCTCCAATTTGAGTGCAAACTCTCGTACAGAACCAGTCGCCTTTGCCCCTCTCAATTCTATTCCACAAGATGGACAGCAACCAGTAAAAGATTCAAGAATTTCCCCGCAATTTGGACATTTCATCACTTTTCCTTCATATTCATAATTCCTGTAAGTTTCTTGATGATTAACAGGTTTTCCGCACTTAGGGCAAAACACCTCATCTCCATGTAATTGATTTCCGCAGTATTTACAGAAGTGCATTATTTTCCTCCTATTCACTATTTGATTTTTAATTCCTTAAGTTTATCTAAGTATACCTTTTGCATACCTTCAAATGTTGGATCATTCTGAAATGAAACCAATGCTTTTTGGTAAGCTTGTTGCATTTTTAGTACCCATGCATCGCTAATATTCTTCTGCATTTTTAAGTTTTTATCATTTGAATTCAAAGCACTAGAAAATTTACTACCAACGCTTTGTTTTGACAACTTAACATCTATATTAGCAATAGCCAAAAATATAAATTCATTAATATCAGTAACTGTGTTAGGAATAGGAAAACTTTTGATTAGATTTAATTTTTGGTTATCAACAACATTTGAGGATTTAGTCAGAGCATCTATAATGCCACCTTTTCTTTTGGATTCTATCTCCATAAGTTTTTCTTCAAATTTTTTAACTGAAGACACCGCTTCTCTTCCAGTTATTTGTGTACCGCATTCAGGACAAATCACCGTTGATTCAGTTATAACTGCGCCACAATTTGGACATTTAAATATCTTCCCTACATATTCTTCTTTTCTTATATTGTTATTGACTGATGAAATACCTCCAACAGGAGTTCCGCATGAATGACAGAACTTTGCACCTGCAACTAATTTTTCACCACAATTTACACAAAATGCCATATTATTTCCCCTCAAAAAATAACTTACTTATTCATCCTTAAGTGCATCACAAATATCTCCAATATTACAATCTAGATATTCACATATCCGAAGCAATACTGACAAAGCAACTTCTTCGTTTTTTCTTAACTTTGTCATTGTCCCTGGTGCAATATTTAAATCTGTTCTTAATTGTACTGGAGATATATCTTTCTCAATAAGCAGTATCCATAGTTTTTTGTAACTAATTTTCATTAATCTATACCTCACATCCACAAGCTTCTATATTTTCATTATAATTTTTTAACTATAACATATCAATAGTATTTCCTTATTTCTTGAATAAATATCGCAACTTCTGATAGGGTGGACGGACAAATTCTTGGACTTAAATACCAATCTAACCCCAAGTTTTGTCTGCACTCACCAAGACTCTTATAATTCAATGTTTGTTTTTTTACATATTTTAAGTTTATGGAAAACATAATTCTATGATTCTCTATTTTTTTTATACTAAATTTTATTCTTTCTATAAGTTCATCTCCATTGACATCATTTATAACATTTGATATAATATATAATAGAAAGAATGTTATAAAGAAGGTGATATGATGCAGAAACTCATCAAACAAATCAGAACTTATTTGAATATGAATCAAACAGAGTTTGCAGAAGAATTGAATGTTACTTTTGCGACTGTGAACCGTTGGGAAAATGGTCATGCATTACCAAACAAATTAGCACAATCTAAAATGTATGATTTCTGTAAAGTTCATTCTGTTCCCGTATATGAAATGACACTTCAAAAGATCAAAGAAACAGCTGAATCTATATCACTTGATAAGAATCGTGTTCTTCTTTATCACGGATCTAAATCTGGTATTGAAGGAAACATTGAACCTAAGAGCCGTAAACAGTGTGATTTTGGGAAAGGGTTCTATATGGGAACAGAACCAAGTCAGGCACTTACTTTAATATGTGATTATGATAAGTCTAATTTCTATATTACTTCCATATGTTTAGACGATTTGAATCATATGGAAGTAGAATCAAATATTGATTGGGCAATGCTAGTTGCATATCACAGAGGAAGAATGGATAAAATAGTTGGTACATCCTTCTATAATAAATATCGTGATATGACAGAAAACATGGATATGATTATTGGCAGCATTGCTAATGACCGTATGTTTTATGTCATTGATAACTTCTTCATTGGAAACATCACCGATACTGCTCTTATTCATAGTCTTTCAGCATTACAACTTGGAAAACAATATGTAGCGATATCTCAAAAAGGTTGTGATGCAATACGTATAGAAAAAGAAATCAATTTATCTTATCTTGAACGTTTATTTATGAAAGAAGTTGCAGAAGAAAATCGTACAAAAGGAATCTCTCTTGCGAATGATATTTGTAAGAATTATCGTCGTGAAGGACTCTTCTTTGATGAAATACTTGATCAAGCAAAAGATGGAGGTCAACTATGAATGAACTTCAATTAAAACTGTGTGATATTCAAGGAAGACTCTTTGAGCTTTCTGGTACTAAGCACTATACAAGTGCTGCTTTCATTAAAGCATTTATGTTGTCCAATACCGCAAAAGAACTTGATTCTACTTACAACCGTATGCAATGGGCAGGTGAAGAATATCTTCTTGAAGAAATAACATCCTCAAGTGATACTCTCACAACGGATGGAGATGTATACTCTAGTGATGTTCTATATTGGATTGGTTATATTTATCGTTATTGGCATTACTACAGTAATGAAAGTAGCGCTAAAATCTATAAGCAAGCCCCAGTGGAAACAATGAAAAGAAACTATCTAATGTTTCATACAATGGATCCTGCACTAGCGATTGAGGATTTAAAAGAAATTTATAGACAAAGGAAATAATCATTACCAATTTATGAAATAGATAAGTCAGTAATACATTTTACATTTAGGCAAGTAAATGCAAGAAAATGTTGTGTTGTTCGCAACAATATTATTGTAGTAAAGCAAAAATAATTTGCTATAATTTGAAGTGACTCAAGTTGAGAATTATGTAACTTATGCATATTTAAAAACTGCGGAAAGCAGATATATCCTTTGGTGGATATATGGGATACAACATTTCCGTTTAAATGCAAAATCACAAGAGAAATGATAGTTCTAGATGATCGTTATCAGGCTACGGCTTTTGATGGAAAGTTGTGCTTACATTGAGTAAATAATCGAGGTGTTACTTATGGATGTATTTGAAATACTAAGAAACGAAAAATTCTTTTCTCCTCTTACCGGAGTAAACAAGAGAGTGTATTTCGAATGCATTTCGGAGCTGATTGAGTATTCAAAATCAACACCTGTTCTATATGAGAGCAATGTGAGGGATACTCTAGAACTGTATCTTATCAACAAACAGTATCATGTGGAAAATGATGATACTGAGTTTAGTTATGACGACAGAGATTCCATTAAGATCATTCGAAAATTTAGAGAATGCGGATGGTTGTCAAAGCCAGAACTGGGAAGAAATGGCGAATACATCACAAATATAACTTCCAACTGTAGAAGAATAATTGATTTCTTGAACCGAATAAGCAACAGGAAGAATGATGCTTCGATTTCCAATAGGATTCTCTCAATGTACGAAATACTCCAAAGCACATATAGGGAAAATTCTGTCAGAAAAGACAGGCCTTATTCTTCTGTCATCGTTCCGCTTATGGATGATGAGGCTGAACTAAAAAATGAAGTCCTTGATCTAAGAGATAATATTTCAATCATACTGAATCAGATTACGGAGATTAATGATTTATCAAGCATGGGCAATTATTTGCTTGGTGATCAGTTTTTAGAGAAGTTCTTCAATGATTATTTCTACATGAAGAACAACGGCTTGATTCCTTCAATTTTAAAAGGAATCGCAGATCAGTTAAGACGATTTAAAAATGATTTTCTATTTGAGAAAGCTGTTCATGAATATAGTGAGCGAATGCAGGTCGGCTTTGATGAATCCAAAGATCTATTAACGAAATATATAGATGAGATGTACTACTATATCACAATTGAATATCCAGAAAATATGGAAGCAATTGATGAGAGCATCAATAAGTATTATCGATTAGCCAATATGAGGATTCGTTTAGTGACAAGTAATGGATTAAATATACAATCGACAATTGATGCTATATTGACAAAAGTAAAAGAATCAGAAAACATCGATAAACAAAAGATTCTGGATGAGCTTCACAATTGCGTGAATATCAATTCACAAAAGTATATTTCGCGAAAATCATATCAAAAGAAGAAACGGCAAGTTTATGATGCACAAACAGCAGAAATCATCATTAATGATTTGACTGATGAAGAAAAAGCAGCCATTACTCATGAATTGATGGAAAACTCCGTAAACCCATATTCAGTTGAGCGAACAAATAGTTACTTTGATGTTCTATTCAAAGAAAGCATGTTGCCTTTTGTTAAAAGTAAATACATCAAGAGCAAGGAAGAGGCATTGATGTTTGCTTCTGCGTTCATTTATTCAGGTGAAAACGAATTTGACTATATTGTAGAATTGGATGAAGGATACGAAGAAACTGCAGTGGCAGATATTACTAATATGATGGTTAGGAGGAAAGAATAATGGCATATTACGATTTTTTGGAAAAACTTCGTGATGAAGAGTTGCTGAAGTTTAAAAGATGTATTAGAAAACTGCTGGACTCAACATTTATCGTTGCTGATAAAGATCCCATGCTTTATGACTATCTTTCCTACTCCTCAAATAGAACTGATATTTCAAATTATTTAAAAATAATGGGATACGATATCGTTGTTGATGATGATTTCAAATACGCAATGCTGATACAAAGCGAAGCTGATTCTGATGTTGTTGGACTGAAAAGAATCAGTCATGTTAGTTTCTCAAATAATGAAGTATTAACTCTTTTGGTTTTGTGGATGCTATTTCTGGAAAGATTTGGAAAAGCAGAAAAAACATATATCGAGTTTGGAGATATTATTGACATGCAGAAGCAGTATTCTATCAGCATGTCACCTAATGAATTGAAGAACGCAATGAGAACTTTCAAACGTTTCAGTTTGATCAATTATAATGAATCCGATATCAAATCGGATACTATTGTAACTCTTTATCCTACGCTTCAATTCGCCATGGACAAGGAACAATTTATTAGTGTTGTAAAGGAAATGACAACAGAGCTTAATGACTCAGAATTTGAAGAAAATTCTGATTTAGAGGAGGATTCTGAATGAGTAAGATAATCCTGAAGCAAGTATATTTGCTAAATTGGTATGGATTTGTTGATAAAACAATTCCAATTGGTAAAAGTCTGTCATTAATTACCGGTGAAAATGAATGTGGTAAGTCAACAGTACTTGACGCAATAAAGTATGCTTTTACTGGTGATACAGATTTCAACAAAGCCACATCCGCAACCAGAGTTGGTTCCGGAAGAAGAACATTGGCGTCCTATACAAGATGCTTAACTGATCCTGATACAAAAAAATATGCTCGTCCATCTAGTTCGCACCCAAATGTTTACACGCATATAGCTTTAGAGTATTATAACGAGCTTTATAACACAAGTTTTGTACTAGGTGTTATTTTGGAGACAAATTCAAGTGATAACGTAGACAGCTACTGGTATTCGCTGGATAACAAAGCATTAAAAGATATTTCCTTCTTCAACGAATCGGAGAATAGAAAATTCGTTTTAAATTCAAAACAGTTTAGAGATAGTAATAGAGCAGAACTTTTAAATAAGTACAATGGCGTTGTTAAGTTCATGAACATGACTGGCCTAAAGTTGCAAAGCGAAAATATTACTAAATATCAGAGAAAACTAAAAAGTATTATGACCTATAATCCTGAAGCAAAGATCCAACAGTTTATCAAGGAATCTGTGCTTGAGGATAAGAACATCAATTTAAATAAGCTAAAAGAGGCAAAAAACAGCATTGATGATATTACTGCATCATTTGAAATCCTTGAAAAAGAAATAAATGAACTAGATGATATTCTGCAGACATTTATGGATTACGCACGTGTCACTTCGCGTCTTGCAAAGGATGACGTGAAGAGAGTATATAAAAATCTAGTTAGTGACGCCAAAAAGATTGAAGCAAATAATAAGCAGATCAACGACAATTCCTTTGAAATCGAAAGGCTCACAGATCTTTTAAAACAGGAATCATCTGAAAAAGAACAGACAGATTTCGATTTAAGAAACGCAAACCGCCAGTTGGACCAAGTTGATGGCACAAAAGCGATTCAGTATGAAAAAGACAAACTAACTATGCTTAAATCCAAAGAGAAAGAGTTCCTAGAAAAAATTAAAGCATTGGATATGCTGTCAACAAGAATAAAAGAATATATCAATTACATTGGATTGGAGCTAGAAATTACTAATTTATCCAGCCCTGAAATAGCCTCTTCTGTGAAAAACAATGAAATTAATGAGTTTAGAAATAAGGTCGAGAAACTATTTGATGATTTTAACAAAGAAGGATATAGACTTGAAAATCAGCTAAATGAAATCCAGAAGAACATACTTATTTTAGATGAAGTTATTAAAGCCTGTGATCGTAATCTTCCAGATTACTCAAGAGTTTCTAATCAGCTAGGCTTAATCAAGGAAATCAATAACAAATTCAAGGAACTCAATATTGAAAGTGAAGCTAGATTTTCTAGTTCTTTTGTCATTGAATTGAAAAATGAGGATTGGAGAAATTCAATTGAAACATTTTTGGGCATTCATAGATATAGCATTTTAGTTGATCCTGAGTATTTTGATATTGCAAATGCAGTTATGGATAATTCACAATACAAGTACGTTGAATTGGTCAATACCAAACTACTATGCAAAAGGGAATTTGATATAGTCGAGGACTCGTTGCTTCATCAATTAGAGATCAAAAACGAAACAGCAAAGAAATACTTTGCATATTGGTTGGGAAGAATACATGCTGTTGATATTGAGGATGTCCCTAACTATGAAAACGCAATTTCAAAAGAAGGAAAAATTAGCAGAAATATGGCAGTTTCATTCTTGAATTTTAAGAAGCTTGATTCCTATTGTCTTGGAGAAGATGCTGTTAAATTAAATAAAGCAAAAGCAATCAGAGAAATGCAATCTCTTGAAAAACAGGAACATTCAATGCTTGAAGATAAACAAAAGAACGAAAGCAAAAAGATTTCAACAAAAGAAATCATTACAATTCTAAATAAAGAATACGATTTAGAGTCACCAGCTAAAAACGCTGCAAATCAAATTGAAATATACGATTGTAACGCAGTAATTAAAAGGCTAGAAAATGCATTAAAACACAATAATGAGTATTTGTTACTAGTCGAACGTATTACTGAGATTGAATCAAAGCTGAAAGCACTTAATAAGCTGATAGATACTAATAGACAGCAAAAGATCAAACTGGAAACCGATAACAGTACTTTACTGTCTGCTAATAGCGAACTAAAAATTAGATTAACAGAAAGTGAAGAGAAAATCGAAGATTTATCATTCGAATATCCGATTGAAGTTCGTGAAGCAAAGGACGAATATGATCAGTTTATAGAAGGAAAACGTGAGACTGGTGATGTGATGATTGCATCTACTCGCTCAAGGAATGAATCAGAAAAAAATTTTTGCGAAAGATCTATCGCAAGTAAGCAATCTGTTTATAACACTGGAAAGCGTCCTGAAGAAACATTACCAGTGGGCTTAGAATACGAAGCGGTATACAGAAGAAGAAAAAACAGGCTTCAAGTTGATAGTTTTGAAGATATCAAAGCAAAACTTTTGGAACAGACAAGAAAGTATGAAAACATATTCAAAAACGAGTTTGTTTTAAAAATTAAGACAAACATAGAAGAAGCCCAAGCTGATATCAAAGAAATTAACAAGCAGTTGAAAAAGCTACAGTTCAGCACAACATACCAATTTGATGTTAAGAATGTTTCTGGTACGTCAGATTATGCAAGAATCCTTGATTATGCCGATTACCTTAAGAAAACCAATCGTATAAATGATGACCAAGTAATGTTAGGTGCAGTAGTTGATTATGATGAAAATGAAGCAAGCAAGCGTGAAAAAGAGATTAAGGAGATTATCAACAGAGTAATTTCCAAGAACAATGACGACATGCTGAATGATTTTGCGGATTATCGAAACTACATGGAATATGAAGTAATTGTCAACAACGACGAAATACCAAATGGTAGATTATCAAGATTAGCCGGATACAATTCTGGTGCAGGAACACAGATTCCGTATACAATTATCCTTTCGGCTGCATTAGCAATCATCTACAATGCCCGTCAGAATTCGACAAGACTAGTATTCATTGATGAACCTTTTGAAAAGATGAGTGACAAGAATATCAAGATCATGCTTGATTTCTTTAAAACACAAGAATTCCAAGTGATATTCTGCGCACCACCTAACAAACTTGATTCTATCGGAAAAGAATGTGATGCTGTAATACCAATCAAAAAAATTAATAAGAGCAATATGACTTTGGGAGCGATTAAATTCCATGAATAAATATGAAGTCAAAATTGTTAATACTCTATTGAAAAAGTATTATAAGAGAAAATCAGTACATAAAGATGCAGAAATCCACAGAAGAATCGATTTAACAATTGAAAAGGTACTAAAGAATTATTCAAACTATAATGTAAATCTAGAGGAAAAAGAGCTCGTAAATAAAGCAATTAATACGTTGGTATCAAAAGGGTTTGTTTCGAC
>CAMEUL010000026.1 GCA_945938205.1 uncultured Traorella sp.
TGTAGAAGTATTGAATCCCGGAGGAGTTTCAAGCATTCAAATGAAAGAGAAGATTCTGGTTCGTACTCCAAGTCATCAGGTAATGGTTGATGAAAACCATCTCTAAGATCAAAGACGCTGTAAAGAAAACAGAAGTCAGAGTTTATTTGAATGAAAAACCAATTCATTTGAAACATGCTTATCAGTATGTCGTGATCGGTGAATGGAAAGAAATCAAAGAATTTCTTCTTCAACAGAACATTCACGATTATTATGTGGAAACAAAGTGTGTGAACAGTGCTCTTGCACTAAGTGATTTCAAAGAGGAGCAGGTGCGTATTGAACCAAATGCTACAATCCGTGAAAATGTAAGACTAGGTAAAAATACAGTGGTCCTGATGGGCGCTATTATCAATACCGGCTGTGTGATTGGCGATCATACAATGATCGATATGGGCGCGGTGTTAGGCGGCCATGTGATCGTCAAAGAGAATTGTCATATTGGCGCAAATGCTGTGATTGCCGGAGTGCTTGAACCCTATTGCGAAAAAAGCGTTGTCGTTGAGAAGAATTGCTTCATCGGCGCAGGTGCCGTGATCCTTGAAGGTGTGCATATAGGAGAAAGCTGTATAGTAGGTGCTAATGCTGTTGTAAGAGAAGATTTGCCGGATCATTGTGTTGCTGTGGGTGTTCCAGCAAGAATTATTAAAATTAATGAAACAGAAAATGAATTCATTCAACAGGATCTGAGAGTTTTGTAAACAGAGAACAAGGCTTGCTTTGTTCCTTTTTTGTTCGTAAATATCATTGTTTTTAGATGTGAAATCAAGTAAAATAAAAGAGTTAAAGAAGGGGTTGGTAAAATGTTAAATCGATACTCTCGGCAACAGATGCGAGATATATGGAGCGAAGAAAGCAAATTCAACGCTTGGCTGAAAGTTGAGATTCTGGCTTGTGAAGCCTGGTCCCAGTTAGGCGAAATTCCAAAAGAAGATGTAGAAAAGCTTTGGAAAAATGCAAAATTTGATATCGATCGTATTTATGAAATTGAAAAAGAAACACGTCATGATGTCGTTGCATTTACTCGCTGTGTTTCTGAATCTTTGGGTGAAGAAAAGAAGTGGATCCATTTTGGTTTGACAAGCACGGATGTTGTTGATACAGCCTATGGTTATTTGTATAAGCAAGCCAATGCCATTTTATTGGAAGATATTGAAAGATTCATTGAAATTTTAAGAAAAAAAGCTTTACAGTATAAAATGACACCTATGATGGGAAGAACACATGGTGTGCATGCGGAAATCACATCTTTTGGTTTAGTGTTTGCTCTTTGGTATGAAGAAATGCAAAGAAATCTGAAACGTTTCAAAGCAGCCTGCACAGACATTGAAGCAGGAAAGATTTCAGGTGCTGTCGGAACATTTGCGAATACCCCTCCATTTGTTCAGGATTATGTTTGTGAGAAGTTGGGAATCCAGTCTGCTAAGATCTCAACACAAACCTTGCAGAGAGATCGTCATGCAGAATACTTTGCAACCTTAGCACTGATTGGTACCAGCCTTGAAAAGATGGCAACTGAAGTAAGACATTTGCAGCGTACAGAAGTTCGTGAAGCAGAGGAACATTTCAATCCAGGACAAAAGGGAAGCAGCGCCATGCCACATAAGAGAAATCCAATTGGATCTGAAAACATTTGTGGCTGTTCAAGAATTCTACGAGGCTATATGAATGCTGCTTATGAGGATGTGCCATTATGGCATGAACGTGATATTTCACATTCTGCTGCTGAAAGGATCATTGCTCCGGATGCGACGGAACTGTTGGATTACATGCTGAACCGTTTTGGAAACATCCTGGAAAATTTAACTGTATTTGAAGACAATATGAAAGACAACATCAATAAGACTTTCGGTGTTATCTATTCACAAAGATTCATGCTGAAACTGATCGAAAAAGGATTTTCAAGAGAAAAAGCCTATGATCTGGTACAACCAAATGCAATGAAAGCATGGAATGAAAAAATCAGTTTCAAAGAACTGATGGAAAACAACCCTGAAGTAACTGCACAATTGACACAGGAAGAAATTGATGATTGTTTTGATCCAATGCATCATTTAAAAAATGTAGATACTATTTTCAAACGAGTAGGAATTGAATAGAGGAGACGTTATGGCAAAGACAGATTTAGAGATTGCTCAGGAAGCAACATTAAAACCCATTCTTGAAGTGGCACAGAAAATTGATATTGATGAAGATGATCTGGAATATTACGGGAAATACAAAGCAAAATTAAACCTTGATATTCTAAAGAAAAATGAAAACAAAAAAGATGGAAAACTGATTCTGGTAACAGCTATCAACCCAACTAAAGCCGGTGAAGGAAAATCTACCACGACGGTAGGTTTGGGAGATGGATTGAACCGAATCGGAAAGAAAACTGTCATTGCTCTTCGTGAACCATCTTTAGGTCCGGTATTTGGGTTAAAAGGTGGAGCAGCCGGAGGAGGATACGCTCAGGTTGTTCCTATGGAAGATCTGAATCTTCATTTTACCGGAGATATGCATGCCATTACAACTTGCAACAACCTGATCAGTACATGTCTGGATAATCATATCCATCAGGGAAATGAACTGAATATCGATCCAGAAAGAGTCACTTGGAAAAGATGCTTGGATATGAATGATCGAACTCTTCGTCAGATTGAAATCGGTTTAGGACCTAAATCAAACGGAGTAGAAAGAAAAGATGGCTTCAATATTACTGTTGCCAGTGAAGTCATGGCAGTACTTTGTCTGTCAAGCTCACTCATGGATCTGAAAGAAAGACTCAGCAATATGCTGATTGCCTACAATAAAGATGGAGATCCAGTTTATGTGAAAGATTTGAAGATCTAAGGGGCTTTGGCGCTTGTCATGAAAGATGCTATCAAACCAAATCTTGTACAGACTTTGGAAAACAATCCGGCTATCGTTCATGGTGGACCATTTGCCAATATTGCACATGGATGCAACTCTATCCTGGCAACGAAACTGGCATTAAAATTAGGAGATTATACAGTTACAGAAGCAGGATTTGGTGCTGACTTAGGTGCTGAAAAATTCTTGGATATCAAATGTCGTTTTGGCGGCTTGAAACCAAATGCAGTTGTCATTGTCGCAACGATTCGTGCCTTGAAACAGCATGGCGGTGTTGCTTTTGAAGATCTGAAAAATGAAAATGTGGAAGCGATGCTGGAAGGATGTGCAAACCTTGCGAAACATATTGATACTGTCAAACAGTTCCATTTGCCATACATTGTAGCCATCAATGAATTCTCCAGTGATACACCAAAAGAAGTGGAAGCATTAATCAAATGGTGTAAAGAAAACAACCATCCAATGTCACTGTCTCAAGTATGGGCAAAAGGTGGAGAAGGAGCGATTGATCTTGCACAGAAAGTTGTGGAAATCTGTGAACAGGAAAATGATTTCGCACCAATCTATGATGTCAATGATTCCATTGAATCTAAAATTGAAACTATTGCGAAAAAAGTTTATGGTGCAGGTAATGTTGTATTTACAGAAGAAGCACAAAAACAGATTGCCATCTATAATGAACTTGGTTGGAACAAAACACCAATCTGCATGGCAAAATGTCCAACTTCTCTTACCGATGTAGCTACTATTTATGGAGCTCCAAAAGATTTCAGTATTACTGTTCGTGAATTAAGACCTTCTATTGGAGCAGGATTCATCGTTGCTCTTACAGGAAATGTCATGACCATGCCAGGACTGCCTAAACATCCGGCTGCCCTAGATATGGATATCGATGAGAACGGACATATCGTAGGTTTATTCTAAAAATTTAGGCTGCAATTGCAGCCTTTTTTATGAAAAAAGTGTCACTTAAGTTAACTTCAACTATGGTAATATATAGATGAAGAAAGGGAATGTGAAACTTATGAGAACAAATTATAAATTCTATTTGTTTATTCTCATTGTTCACTGTTAGTGATGAAACTTTCAAACATAGAATGTATTCAATTGTTCCATGAAGACAATTCCATCTACGAATTAGGATTAGATATTATATTTGTGGGTATTGCAATTCTGATCTTGTCAAAGACTGAAGGATTCAAAAAGAAACTTCTTGATAAGGAATGAAATAATACAAAAAAGAAGGAATCAATATGAACAGAAATAATGCAATCAAAGCGGTTATAGGATACTTAATAGGTGTTTTAATATATATTGTAGTGAAATATTTATTGAAATTATATTAAACTGAAACGGTTTTGAAATCTCAGAAAAAAAGAAGAAACGATTTGCTTCTTCTTTTAGTTAGCACTATTTGGAATAATACGTTTCACAGCTTTTAAAACACTATAAAGTAAGAATACATCAATAGGATACATAACAATATTTTTCACAATACGTGCTGTGAAATAAACAATAAAGGCATCTCCATACAACATGCTTAGCCAAAGAGGAGTCAGAGTCATGTTGATTAGAAGTACGATGGATAGACGAGCAACCATTACACGTTTTATGGACAATGTCTTTTTATAGAAGAAAAGCCCATAAATAAATCCTGTAAGAAATTCATTGAGTGCAAATAAAGGCATATAAGGTCCGGTTGGATTTAAGAGCCATTTCAATGTATCACAGATAACTCCTGCGATACCTGCCATGACAGGTCCATAAGTCATTGCACAGCCAGCAAGTGCCAATGAAGAGAAATTGATTTCAAGCGTTTTTGGAATCACTACGATTTTTCCAAAACTACCTAATACAACATCAATGGCCACAAACAAAGCGGTACCTACCAGATTTTTGACTTGCTTCATGCCTTTTGCACTGCTTTTAATTTGATCTACAAAGTAATACATATAAAAAACCTCCTTTTCATTCCATTGTCATGAAAAAAGAGGCTTTCAAATTTTCATGAAACAGTGGGATGCGAGATATATACCGCAAGAAAATCTTTTCGCCCGGCTGACAACTCCCCGTTCAGCCAATACTTAACGCATATATCTCTACTCTGTATACAAAGGTATTATAGAGGAAGTATTAAAAAAAAGCAATGATTTGTGCTTGTGACAAAGTTGTAAGTAAAGATTGATTCAAGTATGTTATACTAGAGTCACAAGGAGATTATGTTTATGAAAAAAAGTAAAAGTATGATGTTAGGGATATTTTCCTCACTTATATTAGCGGCAGTATACTTCTTTCTGTTTTTGCCGCCTATTAATCCAACCAGTTTTGAATTCTGGATCTTTCTGTGGATCTCACTGATTCCTTTTATGGTCATCAGTTTTGGTTCTGGATTTTCAAGAAACGGATTCAAAAAACAGAATGCAATTTGGATCGGTGTTTATGGCGCATCTGTCATTTTAGTATTACTCGTGGTATTTGTGAATGCACCATTCTTTCATGCTCAGGAATATGGTCATCGTATTGATTTAGTACAGTCTGATTTCAGTGATGTCAATGAAGTGGATTTCCAAAAGACAGCGATTGTGGACAGAGATTCTACGATGGTACTGGGAGACCGTACTTTAGGTCAATTACCGGAATTGATTTCACAGTTTGAAGTCAGTGACATTTATTCACAGATTTCTTATCAGGATACTATCATTCGTGTGACTCCTTTAGATTACAACGGCTTGATCAAATATTTCACAAATCGTGCTAATGGAATTCCAGGTTATATCACAGTCAATGCGACAACCGGAAAAAGTGATCTGGTGAAACTGGAAGAATTGGGTCTTAGTGGAATGAAATACAGTGAAAATGCTATCCTGTTTGAAGATCGTGACCGTCACTTGCGTTTCGCTTATCCTTTTGATAACTTCTATGAAACTAACTTTGAAATCGATGAAAAAGGAGTTCCATATTGGGTCACATCGACAGTTACCTATAAAGGAATTGGACAGAAGCCTACTATTTCTGGTGTCATTGCAATGAATGCTATTGACGGTAGCATGACAAAATACCGTATTGGAGAAATCCCTGAATGGATCGATCGTGTCTATTCCAGCAATCTTATCATTGAACAGGTCAATCAGTCAGGAGCCTATGTTCATGGATTCTTCAATTCCATAATCGGTCAGAAAGATGTCTATCAGACAACAGAAGGCTATAACTATATTGAATTAAATGATGATATCTGGCTGTATACAGGAATTACCTCTGTTAATAATGATGAATCCAATATTGGATTTGTCCTTGTGAATCAGCGTACTCAGGAAGCAAAGAAAATCATGTCCAGTGGTGCTGAGGAATTTAGTGCTATGCGAAGCGCTGAAGGAAAAGTGCAGAATCTGGGTTATCAATCCACTTTCCCATTATTGATTAATGTTGGCGGAAGACCTACTTACTTAGTATCTCTTAAGGATAATGCCGGCCTTGTGAAGATGTATGCCATGGTTGATTGTGCTGATTATCAGCAGGTTGTCACAGTGGATAAAGACAAAGGATTGGAATATTTGAAGAGTCAGTATGTTGCTGCTATGAATATTGTTGATGTGAATACAATTGAAGAAAAAACAGTAACACTTCAGGAAGTTTCCTATGTCAATCTGTCAGGAGATACGTATGTCTTCATGATGGATGCAGAAGGAAATGTCTATAAATCTAGTATTTCAATAAATGAAAAATTACTGCCATTTTTGAAATCAAATGATGTTGTGACCATCAAATATACAAAAGGAGAAATTAACTCTGTTCTGAATATTGAAAAATAATCAGGAATTATCAGAATCTATAGGAACTCGAAGCAAGAGTTCCTTTATTTTTTTAGGAGTAAATGGAATGAAAGGAAACAGATAATGCTGATCTAAAACAGTGGGTGTGAAGAAAAGAGATGCAATCATCAATGCTAATCCTAAAATGAATCCTATGATGTTGAAAAGACCAATCATTAAAAGAAGGATAATGCGCCATAATTTGAACGCATATCCTAATTCATAAGAAGGTTGTGTAAAATTTGCCAAAGAAACAAAAGCCATATAGAGCAGAACTTCAGGTACAAACCAATGCGCTTTGATGGCAAATTCACCTAAAACCAAAGCTCCAATGACGCCAAAAGATCCACTTAAAGCACTGGGTGTATTCAAGGATGCCAGTTTGATCGCATCGATAAGAAATTCGATGATCAAAAGTTGCACAAGAATCGGTACAGCATTCATTTCCTGAACATTTAAAAACTGTAATGCTTCAGGAAATAAACTTGGATTTTGTATATAAAGATACCATAATGGAGTCAAAAGCAAGGTGCATAAAAAAACAAGAATGCGGACCCATCTCAAATAAGTTCCCACAAGAGGAGGGAAATAATAGTCATTGGCTTCCTGCAAGAAATCAAAGAAAGAAGTGGGCAATATCATGGCTGCCGGTGAATTATCTACAACAATGACCATTTTTCCTTCATACAGACTGGCCACAGCGACATCGGGGCGTTCACTGTAACGAATCCTTGGAAATGGATTCCACCAGCATTTATGAATCAGACATTCTGCCAGTGATTCTTGAGATAAGGTAAGTGAAGGTATCGTTATCGAATCCAGTTTGTTTTTCATTTCATTGACAAGCTTTTCATCGGCAACATCCTCCATATAACAAAGTACCACATCTGTTTTTGATTTTGATCCAATGGAGTGTATATCCATGACAAGATGTTCATCTCGAATCCTTCTTCGAATGAGAGCTGTATTAAAAATCAGTGTCTCCACAAAACTGTCACGGGATCCTCGAAGCACCCGATCATCTTCCGGTTCTTCAATGGAACGGTTGGGATAAGTTCTTGCATCTATACTGAGTGCCTGATCATATCCGTCAATCAGACAGAGTATACTACCGGAAAGAATCTGTGTAATGATCGTTTCATAGTCATCGACCTCTTCCACTTCAGTATATGGAATCTTTTTCTTTTCAAATTCACTTAATCGAAAAGGAAAATCTTCGGGTTTTAAGGAAAGGAGAAATTCAAAAATTTTCTCAAAGATCTGATCTTTCACAAATCCGTCTATAAAATAAAAACTGCATTCACGATTGGCAATTAATAATGTTCGTACACAAATATCAAAGTTTTTTTCAGGTTGAAGTTTGTAATTCAAGTATTCTACATTCACCTGATAGGATGGATTCAGTTTCATAGTCACCTCAAAAATAGTATGAAACCATGATTTGAGATTATGAAAAAAAGACCCTTATGGTCTTGCTTTCGTAAATAATGTGAAATAGTTTTTTTCCATTTGTTTCATTAAAACTTCAGGATCCATCTTTTTGATCTCACATACTTTTTCAAAGGTTAGATATGTATAAAAAGGTTCATTCGGCTTTCCTCTAAAAGGATGAGGGGTGAGGAAGGGAGAATCTGTTTCCACAAAAATATGGTCAAGTGGTACCCACTCACATACAACAGGTGCATCCTTGGCATTTTTAAAGGTCAATGGGCCGGCAAATGAAAGATAGTAACCAAGATTTATTAGGATCTTCGCGGTATCCAAACTTCCGGAATAACAATGCATGATTCCTTTGCACGGATATTCTTTTAAAATATCTAAAGTATCAAGTGTCGCATCTCTCATATGAATCAGGATAGGAAGATCCATTTCGTTGGCAATTTTGATCTGATCGATGAATAGTTTTTTCTGAGCTTCTTTATTTTCTTTGGTGTAGTGATAATCAAGTCCGATCTCTCCCAAAGCAATCATATGAGGATCTTGAAGTATCTCTTTTAATATCTTATAGTCTTGATCTTGAATCGTATCAACATCTTCCGGATGATAACCAAAAGCACAATCAAAAATATCATACTGATTTGCAATTTCAATGGCTTTTCGTGCTTCTTCCACACTACAACAGACACATAAGATCCGAGTGACATTATGTGCCTTGGCATTTTCTACGATTTCTTTGGTGCGTAAGGCAAGATCACCATAAGTGACATGCGCATGTGTATCAATAATTCCCATAACTATTTCCCCAAACAGAAGTTAGAGAAGAGGGCATCTAATAGATCCTCTCTTGTTGCTTCTCCTAATATTTCTTTTAATGATGTATAGGCAGCCTGTAAGTCAATGGTCACTAAGTCCAGTTCCATGCCGTTATTCATAGCCTGAATGGCATTTCTTACATGGGTTTTTGCCTGCAATAGACAGCCCATCTGACGTTCATTGGAAAGAATAGGTTCTTCTAAAGAAAGAAGATCTTTCTGATATCGTTTTTCTATTTCCTTTGTCAAAGCGTCAATATCTCCATGAATGGCACTGATGGACAGACCTTTTCTATTCACCAAGTCGGCCTTATTGTAAACAATGATCCTTTCTTTGTCTTTAGTTAATTCTAACAGTTGCTCATCCATTTCATCTAATTCTTCGGATGCATCCAAAACCAAAATGACCAACTGAGCTTCCTCAATGGCTTTTTTGGAACGATCGATACCGATTTTTTCCACAAAATCTTCAGTCTCATGAATACCGGCTGTATCTATCAGATTCAAATGAATGTTGCCTAATTGAACGTGCCCTTCTACCAGATCACGTGTGGTTCCGGCAATATTGCTGACAATAGCTTTTTCTTCTTCCAACAGTGCATTCAGCAACGAACTCTTTCCAACATTGGGTTTTCCAACAATGGCTGTTTTGATTCCAGCTTTCATAAACTGTCCGGATTCACTTCTCTTTAAGATGTCATCAATCTTATTGATCCAGTTTTCAGCCATTGGCAGTACTTTCTCATCAGTCAAAATTTCCACATCATCATACTCCGGATAATCAATATTAACTTCAATGGTTGCGATGATATTTAAAAGATCATCAATGAGTGGCTCCAAGAGTTTTCGCACGCTTCCTTTAATTCCAGATAACGCCAGTTTCATGTGTGTTTTGGAAGGAGCTGTAATCATATCGTTAACGGCTTCAGCCTGTGTGAGATCGATTCGTCCATTGAGAAAAGCACGCTGGGTAAATTCGCCGGGGTTAGCGAGTCTTGCGCCATTTCCTAACAAAATGGATAATATCTTACGAGTGACATAAATCCCGCCGTGACAATTGATTTCCACGAGATCTTCACGGGTATAGGTTTTCGGTGCCCGAAAAACACTGATCAAAACTTCATCCAGGCTTTCCTGGGTTGATGGATCTATGAAATTTCCATAATGAATGGTATGACTTTTTGCTTTGCTCAAAGGAATATCACAACATTTTTCTGCGATAAGGATCGCATCTTCGCCGCTCATTCTTACAATCGATATGGCTCCTTCATTCAGGGCGGTCGATATTGCGGCAATAGTATCGTTGAACATGATATCACCTCAGACATATTGTAACACAAAAAAGTAATGAAACACTTGAAATCAAATGAAAAAAGAATAAAATAGGAAAGAAGTGAGGAATCGATATGGATTTAGTTAAAATAGCTTATGAAATAGAAAAAATCGCCAAAGAGGCTGGAGAATTAATTACGCATCATGAAAATCTTGAAATTAGTGAAAAAAGTGATGCGGCCAACATTGTGACCAATATGGATGTAGCAAGTCAAAACTTTATTATTGAAGCTTGTAGAAAATTGATACCGAATAGTTCTTTCTATGCGGAAGAAGAAGGCAAACAGGAATTAGGAAATGAGTATACTTGGGTCATTGATCCCATTGATGGAACGACCAACTTTGCATATGATTTTAAACATTCCTGTAT
>CAMEUL010000027.1 GCA_945938205.1 uncultured Traorella sp.
GTGTGCTTGCACACCTTCTTTTAGAAAGAGGTCACCATGAGTGAATATGTTTTGGAAATGCGCGATATTTCAAAAAGCTTTCCGGGCGTGAAGGCATTGGATCATGTACACTTGAAAATCAGAAAAGGAAGTGTTCATGCCCTGATGGGAGAAAATGGTGCAGGAAAGTCTACCATCATGAAATGTCTTTTTGGAATTTATAAGAAGGATGAAGGAGAAATTCTGATTGATGATGAGAAAGTAAGGATCAAAGACAGTCAGGAAGCTCTCCAGCATGGCATTGCAATGGTTCATCAAGAACTGCAGTCCATTTTAGACCGCAGTATTGCGGAAAATATCTATTGTGGACGATATCCCCTTAAAACAATTGGGCCATTAAAATTTATCGATCATAAGACCATGCACCAGAATTGTGAACTACTGCTGGATGAAATCCAACTGAAACTGGATCCAAAAAGGCTGATGAAGGATCTTTCTATCTCTCAGCGACAGTCTGTGGAAATTGCCAAGGCAATTTCCTATCAGGCGAAGATCATTATCATGGATGAGCCGACTTCTTCATTAAGCGAAAATGAAGTAGAAAGCCTGTTTAAAATGATCCAGTCACTCAAAGAAAAAGGAACTTCAATTATATATATTTCTCACAAAATGGAAGAAATTTTACGAATATCGGATGAAGTTACGATCTTAAGAGATGGTACTTATGTAGGCAATTGGCCCTCAAGTGAACTTACAGAAGAAATCATTATTTCCAAAATGGTAGGAAGAGAACTAAAGCAGCGCTTCAATAAAACCCTACGTGATCCGGAAGAAGTAGTCTTACAAGTAAATAATTTTACTTCTATGGATCCCAAGTCTTTTAAGAATATATCTTTTGAACTCAAAAAAAATGAAATCTTGGGTATTGGAGGGTTGGTAGGAGCTCAACGCAGTGAACTTATGGAAAGTCTATTTGGCATCCGTCCAATCCAAAGCGGAGAAATCATTTACAAAAATGAAAAAATTAAGATTCGTACACCCAAGGATGCGATATCCAAAGGCATTGCTTTGCTGACAGAAGATCGACGTGCCACCGGTATCTTTGGAATGCTTTCCATTTCAGACAATGTTGGAATAGCTTCTTTGGATCAGTTTTTACATTTCAGACTGTTTCTGAATCAGAAAAAACTGGACAAAACGGTTCATGCAAGTATTGACAAAATGAAGATCAAAACGGTTTCCACCAAGACACTGATCCAAAATCTCTCTGGAGGAAATCAGCAGAAAGTGATTCTCAGCCGATGGCTGGCAAATCAACCGGATGTTTTGATCCTGGATGAACCCACACGTGGCATTGATGTCGGAGCTAAGTATGAAATCTACAGTATTATGAATGAACTTGTGGGTCAGGGGAAAGCCATTATCATGATTTCAAGTGAAATGAGCGAACTGATGGGAATGAGTGATCGGATCATGGTCATGTGCGAAGGAAAAATCAGCGGTACGGTGAATGCGTCTGAAACATGTCAGGAAGAAATCATGACCCTTGCCACAAGATTTATGGAAGGAGAGAATGAGGATGCAAAGAATGAAACTGAAAGACTTCATCAGCAATAATGCGATAATTCTTCTGCTGATGATTCTGGTGATGTATGTTGGAATGACAAGGGGAGGATTTTTCAGCGGACCAAACTTTAATAATATTGTGACAAATGTAATTCCTCGCTTTATCATCGCTTTGGGAGTCAGCGGATGTTTGATAGCGAAAGGAACAGATCTGTCTGCCGGAAGACTGGTAGGACTGGGCGGCGTGATTGCCTGCACCTTTCTTCAAAGAGCCGATTATGTGGATCGTTTCTTTGTGGATATGCCGCAGTTACCTCTGTGGGGAGTGCTTTTGATCGTCATTTTATTGACTGCCTTTTTTGGCTTGATCAATGGTCTGATCATTTCCTTATTCAAAGTACCGCCATTTCTGGCAACATTAGGGATGCAGACCATTGTTTACGGCATCAATCTGGTATATTCAGGAGCTGATCCGATTGGCGGATTGCGTCAGGATTATACAGGAATCGCCAGCAATGAACTGTTTTCGATCGGTACCATCAGTGTCAAATACCTGTTTATCATTGGCTTAGTTCTGGGAATCCTTTTTTGGATCCTCTACAACAAGACGCGTTATGGGAAATACATGTATGCGATTGGCGGCAACGAAAGTGCAGCTGAGGTCAGCGGTGTTCATGTAACACGATCAAAGATCAAAATCTACACTTTAGCCGGTGTCATGTATGGGATTGCCGGATTTTTGTTGGCTGCTAAAAGTGGAGGAGCTTCGGTCAATCTGGGTTTAGGTTATGAACTGGAGGCCATTGCCGCCTGTACGATTGGAGGCGTCTCCACGAGTGGCGGTGTCGGCAAAGTCAGTGGTATTCTTTTGGGAGTTTTGGTTTTTGAATTACTGAAAACAAGCATGCAGTTTCTTAAGATCAATACAAGCTATCAGTTTATTGTCCAGGGAATCGTGATCATTGTTGCGGTTGCACTAGATATTCGCAAATATGTCAAAAACAAATAAAAAGGGCTATAAAGCCCATTTTGGTAAAGATTCATAATGTTGCTCTTTCCCATAAAACGGAAAAGTGATGGCACAGCTGTAAAGCATGGGAGCTGTTTCTTTATCTCTGGCTCCATACTTGTGATCGCCGACAAGAGGAAAACCTCGGCTTGCAAACTGAACTCGGATCTGATGAGAACGTCCGGTATGCAAAGTGATGCGAACCAGCGATGTGTCAGAAGAATGAATAAGCCTGTACGCGAGAGGTGCTTTTTTGAGGCCTGTGCGGATTTGTTTCACAATAAACCTTTTATTCGCTTTCATAGCTTTATAAAGAAGATCTTCCCAGTCTCCATAAGGTTCTACACATCCATGGACACAAGCCACATATTCCTTGACCATTTTTCCTTCTTGAATGACTTGAGATAAAAGAGCCGCAGCTTTCTTATTTCGGGCATAAACCATGACACCACCTACATTTTGATCCAGACGATGTACAGGATAAAACTCACCTGTAAGACACTCTTTCAGTGCCAAGATCATCCCACTCTCAGAATCAAGGCCTATCGGTTTGACACATATTACATAATCAGAATTGTAATCAATTATTTCCATAAAAATCTCCGTAAAATATCTTACCATGAATCTTTATCAATTGCACATATTTTATAAATCAAAAAAATGAAAGCTGGAAAGTGATAAAAACACTTGTGAAAATATAAACAAAACATTGAAAGTACTTTCTAAAAATGGATAAAATAAGGACTTCTTTATTTTAAAAAGTGAAAGCGTTTTCTAAAGCTTTCAGGATTATTGACATCTATTTATCATTTTTTATAATTTGCTTGTAACGCGTTATACATTTATAAAACGGAGGAAGCGATGAACTTTTTCAAAAGAAAAAAAGAAAAGCATCTGATGGCTTTCACAAGTGGAAAAATTCTTCCACTGAAGGAAGTACACGATGAAATGTTCTCCAATGCATTGGTAGGAGAAGGAATTGCCATTGAGTCCAATGACGGTAAGATCTACAGCCCAGTGGATGGAGAAATCACGATGATCTTTCCAACCAAACATGCTTTAGGAATCAAATCCGTCCATGGAGAAGAAATCCTGTTGCATATTGGTATTGATACAGTGAACCTGAAAGGAGAAGGCTTCACTTCATATGTTGAAAATGGACAGAAGGTTTCTTCGGGTGATTTGCTTTTAGAAGCAGATTTACAATTAATAAAAGAAAAAGGATTCTTTACGGAAGCCATCTTGTGTATCACAGATCCAAAAGATCTCCCATTAACCTTTACTTCTAAAACAGAGGTAAAGGCCAAGGAAGATGAAATCATCACGATTGGCTAAAAGAAGGGAAACGTATGAATTTAGAATGTTTAAAAGGAAAACTCATTGTTTCATGTCAGGCTTTACCGGATGAACCTCTTCATTCTGCTTATATTATGGGTAGAATGGCTATTGCAGCCAAAGAAGGTGGAGCATCAGGCCTACGTGCACAATCCGTTGAACAGATCAATGAGATCATGCAGGTCTGCGATTTACCATTGATTGGAATCATCAAGAGAAACTATGAAGATAGTGAGGTCTTTATTACTCCAACCGTCAAAGAAGTGGAAGAACTGGCTACCACAAAATGCCAGATCATTGCTTTGGATGCGACAAAAAGAATGAGACCTCATGATGAAAAACTAGAAGATCTTGTGAAACTGGTTCATGAAAAAGGAAGACTGGCCATGGCCGACTGTTCAACCTATGAAGAATGTGTTCATGCTCAGGAAATCGGATTTGATATTGTATCTACCACATTATGTGGATATACCTCTTATTCAGAGAAGGTAGATGGACCAAATTTCGAATTGCTGAAGAAATGTGTGGATACACTTCATGTTCCTGTTATTGCTGAGGGGAAAATCAATACACCTGAGGACTTAAAGAAAGTTTATGAATACTGCGGTGTATACAGTGCAGTTGTGGGATCAGCAATTACTCGACCACAGCTCATTACAAAACGTTTCGCAGACGTTTTAAAGAAAGAGGGGTAAAACTTAATGTTTAAATATTTACAGAAAATTGGTAAAGCATTTATGCTTCCAATTGCCATCTTGCCTGCAGCAGGGTTATTGCTGGGTATTGGTGGTGCTTTCTCAAGTGCTGCTACCATTGCAGCCTATCCATTCTTAGATGTTCCTGCTTTACAGGCCATCTTTAAGATCATGAATGCTGCCGGAAGCGTTATTTTCGGTAACTTGTCATTGCTGTTATGTATCGGTATCTGCGTTGGTTTAGCTAAAAAAGACAAAGGTACTGCTGCTCTGGCTGGTGTTGTTGGCTACCTGGTAATGGTTGGTTCTATCAATGCTATGCTTTCTATTTTCGCTCCTGAAGGAAATTCTATTGATACAGGAGTTGTTTGTGCGCTTCTTATGGGTATCGTAGCAGTTACACTGCACAACAAATATCATAACATTCAATTGCCACAGGTATTAGGATTCTTCGGTGGATCACGTTTCGTTCCAATTGTTACTTCAGTAGCTGCCATCTTTGTAGGTGCTGCATTCTATGTAGTATGGCCACCACTTCAGAACCTGTTGGTAGTTGCCGGTGAAGCTATTTCTCAGGCAGGTATTATTGGTACATTCTTCTATGGATTCTTAATGCGTTTATGTGGAGCTGTTGGTCTGCATCACATGATCTATCCAATGTTCTGGTATACAGAATTAGGTGGAGTTGAAATGGTCAATGGTGTACAGGTTGTCGGAGCTCAGAACATCTTCTTTGCTCAGTTGGCAGATCCTAACCATGTAGGTCTTTATACTGAAGGAACTCGTTTCTTCGCCGGACGTTTCTCAACCATGATGTTTGGTTTACCAGCTGCTTCATTAGCAATGTATCACTGTGTAAAACCTGAAAACAAAGGTAAATACATGGGATACTTCTTGGGTGTTGCCTTAACTTCATTCATTACAGGTATTACTGAACCAATCGAATTCATGTTCCTGTTCGTTTGTCCACCACTTTATGTGGCACATGCTTTCTTGGATGGGGTTTCCTTCCTGATTGCTGACTTCTTGAACATCTCTATCGGTAATACTTTCTCTGGTGGTGTGATCGACTTTACACTGTTCGGTATCTTACAGGGTAATGCGAAGACAAACTGGCTGCTTCAGATTCCATTTGGATGCATCTGGGCTGTTCTCTACTATGCACTGTTCAGATTTACAATTACTAAATTCAATATCATGACTCCAGGTCGTGGTGATGAAGATGGTGATACTGAACTCAAAGTTGAAACAAAAGATTCTATCAAAGATGAAGCTGTACGTGTACTGGCTGCATTAGGTGGAAGAGAAAACATTGAAGATGTGGATGCTTGTATCACTCGTCTGCGTGTCAGCGTAAAAGACAATACAAAAGTGGATCGTGAAGAACTGAAGAAGATTGGCGCAACAGCTGTCTTGGATGTTAAGGGTGGTATTCAGGCAATTTACGGTGCTAAAGCTGTACTTTACAAGAATGCTATCAACGATATTCTTGGTATTGATGATTAATTCAGTGATATAATGATTTAAAGAGGTGATTATGATGTTCAAGCAATCAGTTCTGCCACTCATAATTGATAATTATGACAATTTCACAGCGGTTGAAAAAACGATTGCAGATTACTTTATTTCCAATCGGCACAAAGAAGATTTTTCAAGCAAAGCCATGAAAGAAAGACTGTTTGTTTCTGAAGCATCATTATCCCGTTTTGCCCAAAAATGTGGTTTTAAAGGATACAGAGAATTCGTCTTTCGCTATGAGGAAGGTTTCCTAGAAAGGACGAAACCTGTATCCTTTGGTTTTCAAGAAGTAGTCAATGCCTATCATGAATTATTAAGACAAGCAGTGAATACCATTGATGAACAGCAGATCCAACGTTTCTGTGAATTGATCAACAATGCAAAACATGTGCTGGTCATTGGAATTGTCAGCAGCGGGCTGGCAGCCAAAGAAATGAAAAGCCGTTTCATGCGATTGGGTGTTTTAATGGAAGCACTGGATCAATCCGATGAAATGAAAATGCAGTCAGTATTGATGGATAAAAATTCTTTGCTGATTGGTATTTCATTAAGTGGGAAAAAACAGGAAGTGCTGTTTTCACTCAAAAATGCTTCGAAAAATGGTGCCAAAACAGTCATCATTACCGCAAATACTGAAGATGACTTCAGTTACTGTGATGAAAAGATCACCGTCTCTTCTTTTCGTGGATTAGATGCCGGAAATATTATTTCACCACAGTTTCCCGTCTTAGTGATTCTTGATATTTGTTATTATTACTTCTACCACAATTTCTCAAAACAGGAGAAACGAGGAGAACTGCATCAAAAAACAGTTGAAATATTGAATGAAGGTTTAGGAGAAAAAGAATGAAATTTGTATTGAGAAAAGTAGGATCTTATGCATTTGATTATATATTGACCATGTTGTTTGTCATGACATTCAGCTTCTGTGCCAATGTATTCAATCTGGATCCGGCTACCAAAACCAAAGGATATATGATGGTCATCTGTGCATTGATCATGGTACTTTTTTTCACAACATATGTACCAACAAGCACCAATGGACAAACAATCGGTATGAAAATTTTCCATTTGCGTGTCGTTAATAAAAATCAGAAAGACCGTACCTATTGGCAAAGTTTCATTCGTGAATGCGTTGTAAAGATTTCTGCAGCCCCTTTCTTTGCCATTTTCACAGCGATCTATTATGCGATCTATGCGATAGGAAAAAGAACATGGGATATAGAAATGCCTTTGGATTTCCTTTTGAAAACAGAAGTTGTGGATGAAAATCTACCAAAAAGAAAAAAGAGAAAAAAGAAATAGACAAATTCCACAAGGAGTTTGTTTTTTTTATTGCCAAATCCAATAGTGAAAATACGCCAAACGCCATAGTAAAAAAGCGCCATATACCATAGTAAAACCTTGTCAAATACCATAATTCTGTTGTAATGCGTGTAGGGAGGGATGTATATGCAACGATATTATCCACGTATTGCTGATGAAATACTCGATTTTCGTTTGAAGAGCAAAGGGACATTTTAGTGGTTGGTCCTAAATGGTGTGGCAAATCGACAACGGCTTTGCAACAGGCAAACAGTGTTGTTTATATGCAGGATCCACAGAAACGTGAAAGATATCGGATGATGGCTCAAACCATGACATCAGAGTTTCTTGATCAGAAAGCACCTATGCTGATTGATGAATGGCAGATCATTCCTTTTATTTGGGATGCCATTCGTTTTGAGGTTGACAAGCGAGGAAGCATGGGACAGTTCATTTTGACTGGATCTGTTGTTCCAGCGAGTTTTGAACATATTGAACATTCTGGAATTGGAAGGATCTCAACTCTCATCATGCGACCGATGTCACTGTATGAATCGAATGGAACCATATCCCTCAAAGAACTCTTTGATGGAAAACGATTGGTTGCCATCAGTAATTTTAATTTAAAAGATGTGGCTTTTATGCTGTGCCGAGGTGGTTGGCCGGGATCACTCGTGAAAGATAAAAGAGTGGCGCTTCAACAAGCCATTGACTATTATGATGAACTCACTACTTATGACATCTCACGTGTCGATAATGTAAAGCGAGATAAACACAGAGTAGAAAGACTTTTACGTTCTTATGCTCGCAATATTTCTACACAAGCCAGCATTCAAACTTTTATCCATGATATGATCGTAAATGATACAGATGAACTTAGTGAAATGACCGTGGCTTCTTATATTCAAGCATTAAAAAAGGTATATGTCATTGAGGACTTAGAAGCATGGAGCTCAAACTTAAGATCAAAGACAGCCATCCGTAAAGCAGATACTCGTCATTTTGTGGACCCATCCATTGCTTGTGCTGCCCTTGGTTTAGGTGTTGAAGTCTACTGAATGATGTGAAAACATTTGGACTTCTGTTTGAATCTATGTGTATTCGTGATTTGAGAGTTTACGCTGAATCTATTGATGGAAAGGTCTATCATTACAGAGATAAAAATGGCCTAGAAGTGGATGCAATTATACACTTAAGAAACGGGAATTGGGGAGTTATTGAAATCAAACTGTACAGTGAAGAAAATATTCAAGAAGGAGCTAAAAATCTTTTAAAGTTGGCGAGCATCATTGATGAATCAAAAATGAAAAAACCTTCTTTTCTCATGGTCCTTACTGCAACAGAGACAGCTTATGTCAGAGAAGATGGCGTTTATGTAGTACCGATTACCTGTTTTAAGAACTGAAAAAGTGGAATTTTCCACTTTTTTTTATTTATTAATTTCAACATATTTCAAAAGTCATTAAAGCCCTAATAATAGGTATTATTTGAACTTTTTATGATGTTTACAATTCATTTAAATATGATAAAATAAAAGTGATAATATAGATTATATTCAAATATCATTTGAGGTTTTTATGGATCAGGCTTTAAGGAAAAAGAAAATAAAAAATTACTGCAGCATGTTAAGCATTGTCAATGAAAGCATTGACGAACTTTTGTTTGTGTGTGATTTAACAGAAGATTTCTTTTATCTTGTGAAAGAGGTAGATGAAGCTTATTTACGTCATTTGCCTTTAAATACAGGTATTCATCTTCAACAGTTGCTTGCCATGATCTATCCTTATGATCAAACACAAATAACTTCAACGATCGATCAGATCAAAAAGGATCAGTTGGATACACTGGATATGCAATTTCGTTTTGTTGACAAAAAAAATGAAACTCACTGGATCAAATGCCGTGGATATGTTTTAAAAGACGAGAAAATTGTCATTGGTGGTTTTTCTGAATCAGCTTTACGAGAAAAAGTGGATCCCTTGACCGGTCTTTTGAACTACACAAAATTCATTGAAGATTTTGAGGAAAAATTGAAAAAGAAAAAAAATGGTCATCTCATGGTCATCGGTATTGATAATTTTACGGATATTAATCTTCGCTATGGAAGAGAACATGCCAATAATATTATACGAGAAATAGCAAAAATTTTAGAAAATGGTGTGGAAGAATCCGTAAGCGTATATCGTTTGGATGGAGATCATTTTTTGGCGAATCTGGAAAACTATTCACAATCACAGGTCAAGAAATACTATCGGTATATTCAGACAGCTGTGCATCCATTCTGCACTGTTTCTGCAGGTTATATGGCCTATCCAATGGAACGTATTGAAGATGCTTCTTTGATGGTGCAGTATGTGGAAAGTGCTTTGGAGAGAGCCAAAAAGAATGGAAAAAACTGCATGGAGAAGTTCTCCAGCGAAGATAACAGCAAGTATTTATATCTTTTGGAACTGCAGGAAGAAATGATGAACAGCATTGAACATGGTTTTTATGGCTTTGAACTGTATTATCAGCCAGTCGTGAAATCAAAGGAATACAGACTTGCCGGAGCTGAAGCTCTGCTGCGTTTTCATTCATCCCAATATGGCATTATTTCTCCAACCGTATTTATTCCAATTTTGGAAAGAACAGGAAGAATTGTGGAAGTGGGCAAATGGGTCATGCGAAAAGCACTTCAGCAGTGTAAAGAGTGGCGAAAAACGATCCCGCATTTCTTTGTGAATGTGAATGTTTCCTACTTGCAGCTTGCAGAAGACAATTTTAATCGTGATGTGCTGAACTGTCTCAAAGAGACGGATCTTCCGGGTGAAGCTGTTTATTTGGAACTGACCGAAAGCACCAAACTTGAAAACTTTGATTTGTTCAATGTTCGCCTGAAACAATTAAAGGAACAGGGTATTCATGTATCCATAGATGATTTTGGTACAGGCTATTCTTCATTAAGCTATTTGAAGAACCTGACGGTGGATGAAGTCAAGATCGACAGAAGTTTTGTTTCTCATATTCAGGGAAATTCTTATAATGAACGATTGGTTGACAATATAATCGTACTGGCACATTCTGTGCAGATGGAAGTATGCTGTGAAGGTGTTGAAAAGATTGATGAACTGACTTATCTGGAACGGATAGGACCAGATTTTCTTCAAGGATATCTTTTCAGTAAGCCTTGTCCATTGACTGAATTTGAAGAAAAGTATATTCATTCAGACTACATCTTC
>CAMEUL010000028.1 GCA_945938205.1 uncultured Traorella sp.
TCCATTTTCTTGAGCTGTGTGATTTCCTGTTCACAAGTGAGTTCTGCACAAGCAGCTTTCTTTGCAAGAATGATATCTGAGAGTTGCTTTTGTGTGTTGAGAACAGCCGGAAGAATCTGTTTTTTAGTCATCTCCAGCATGGTCAGCACTTCAATATGCAAGACCTTATTGTAGTTGTCCTGAAGGATTTCTTTGCGTGAATTCATTTCATCCACGGTAAAGATCTTATGCTTTGTAAATAATGCAATGTTTTTATCACTAGTGTAATATGGTAATGCATCTACAGTAGTTTTTAAATTTAATAGACCTCTTTCTTCGGCTTCCTTCACCCATTCATCCGTATATCCGTTTCCAGAGAACAGGATGCGTTTATGATCCTTGATGGTTTTTCGAATCAGATCATTCAATGTTTTATTGAAATCCTCCGCGTTTTCCAAAATATCGGCAAACTGCTGGAGTTCTTCCGCAACAATGGTATTCAAGATCAGGTTTGGACAGGCAATGGAAAGTGCACTTCCCAGCATTCTAAATTCAAATTTGTTTCCGGTGAATGCCAAAGGAGAAGTACGGTTGCGGTCTGTCGTATCTTTTGGGAAAGAAGGCAAAATATCTACACCAATTTCCATGACCTTATTGAAAGTCTGATTGTAAGGCACTCCTTTTTTAATGGCTTCTAAGATGCTGTTCAGTTCATCTCCTAAATACATGGAAAGAATGGCAGGGGGTGCTTCATTAGCCCCCAGACGATGATCGTTGCTGGCAGTGGCCACAGAAATACGCAATAGATCCTGATATTCATCGACCCCTTTGATCAGTGCTGCCAGAATCAGCAGAAACTGTGCATTTTCCGCAGGAGAATCTCCCGGTTCCAAAAGGTTCACACCGGTATTGGTCGACATGGACCAGTTATTATGTTTACCACTTCCGTTGATGCCATCAAATGGCTTTTCATGAAGCAAGCAGACAAAACCATGTTTTTCAGCTGTTTTCTTCATCAGCTCCATGGTCAGCTGATTGTGGTCTGTAGCGATATTGGAGGAGGTATAAACCGGTGCTAATTCAAATTGACGGGGAGCCACTTCTTTGTGTTCGGTTTTTGCTAAGACACCTAGTTTCCAAAGTTCCTCATCCAGTTCCAGCATAAAGTCACTGACTTTTTTGTCAAGCATACCAAAGTAATGATCTTCCAGTTCCTGTCCCTTTGGAGGTAAAGATCCAAATAACGTACGTCCGCAAAGCTTCAGATCTTTTCGCTGTTCATACAGTTTTCTGTCAATCAGAAAGTATTCCTGTTCAGGACCCACGGTCGTTGTGACGCGCATCACATCATTATGACCAAACAATTTGAGAATACGCAAGGCCTGATCGTTGATAGCCTGCATAGAGCGAAGCAAAGGTGTTTTCTTATCCAAAGAACTTCCGTCATAAGAACAGAAGGCTGTTGGAATACATAGGGTGCGGTCTTTGATGAAGGCATAGGAAGTTGGATCCCATGTCGTATAGCCTCTGGCTTCAAAAGTAGCACGTAAGCCTCCATTTGGGAAACTGGAAGCATCTGGTTCTCCTTTGATCAACTCTTTTCCGCTGAATTCAAGAAGAATGCCATCGTTTCCATCCGGCATGATGAAACTGTCATGTTTTTCAGCAGTAATGCCGGTCATTGGCTGGAACCAGTGTGTATAATGGGTAGCACCATGTTCCAGTGCCCAGTCTTTCATGGCATTGGCAACACTGTTGGCTACATTGACATCCAGACTTTTGCCTTCTTTCATCGTAGCTTTCAGTTTTTTGAAGACATCTTTTGGCAGTTTTGCCTGCATAACAGATTCATTGAATACGAGACTTCCAAATTCTTCCTTGATCTTGGTCATAATTAGCTCCTTTATGAAATGAAAAAAACGCTAAAATACGATTTTAATTAGCGTTTTTCAAATACAAAAAGATTATAAAACTGTGAAAAAAAGATGTCAATATTTTCTTAGTAATGAACAACACTCGTTCAAAATAATGATTGTTCGCGTTTTTGAAGCTTTTGATAAGAAAAATCCAAAATTTTCTCTTTTCTTTCACAAAGCATTGTTTTATAGAAATTTTTCTGCAAATCAGAAATAAATGGAGTCTCATCAATTATTTTATTGATTTCATTCATATTGATTTTTGGTAGTATTCTTTTTAATGCTTTGTTGCAATCATCATTTTCTAATGAGGAAATGAACTTGAAATATTGAATTTTTTGACCATTCTTCTTTATTCCTGAAAGAGGTCTGTCATAAATACGAATTTCACGCTCAGCAGGATCAGCCAAAATTTTTTGCATCATTTCTTCATCTGCTTGTGGATAAAGACAACTTGCAGAATCATGGATTGGAGCAAGAGTAATTTTATCGGTTTTGGGGGCATAAAGGAATCCCCAGTTACCATTGTGTCTGTCCCAATTTCCAATGAAAGCATCTACGATGAACATATCCCAAAACCATTCAATTAACAGTTGAGGATCAATAGCACTTTGTTCCTCTAGAGTTTTTACAATGTCGCTTAGTTCTGTTCCATAACCATTGTGAGCAGAATCAATAATTGTGTTTTTAAGTGATGCAAAATCCTGCAGTACTAGCCCATCCATGGTAAAGTCTTTGCAAGCTACAACTATCTTTTGTTTTCCGTTTATGGTATAAGTCCCAAGTAAAGTTGTTTGCACTGGAATACCGATACTTTCAAAAACATGGCACCCAAGATACTCTGATATACAACCGTTTGCATAACTCATTTCTTTATTGATAGTAGGAACAGCGGGAAATTTAAGCATATATAACTCATCATTATATAATACAGAAATTTTGCTTCCGTTTGCTCCTGCATAAGTTTTTTTACGTACGGGTAAATTGGTAAAGTCTATCATTTGTTAGTCACCTCGTTGTAGTCTTAAGTATTTTTCACGTAAATACCAAGCCTGTTCTGAAGATATTTCCTGTTCGACTTCCGCACAGTTAATATCTGCATTCAGTTCACACCAATTTAGATCCCAATGATAATCTTTTTTGCCGCTGTCCATAATTTTCCAAGAAGTAATCATATTATCTATAGAAGATTGCAGGTAGAGTGGCAAATCACGTTCGAGATATTGTTTATCAATGGGAAGTCCGGTTTCATCGTCATACTTTGGTTTTATTGTATCTAAAGACATAATATATTCCATTGTACAGTTAAGTGCCTTTGCTAGCTGTTGAACTGTGCGAGCAGAGCATTTTTGAAGAGAACTCTTACCAGAACAAATATCAATAATGGTAGTTTTAGGTACACCACTGATTTTTGACAGATGGTATTTCGTGATTTTTTTGCTATCAATATATTCTTGTAAGTTCATTTGCAGTATCCTATCCTCTACTCCATTATATCGGTATACCGACCGTTAGTCAATGAATTAGTCTCTCTAACTTGGGGTCACAATTGTTACTTCTGTTTTGAGTTAGATGTGTAATCAGAAACATACCTTATTATAAATGACACGTCCAATGATCCTTACGGGAAGTTCTTCAATTTCTTTTTCGCTGAAATAACGATTTTCCACATTTGGATTGGCTGCTTCCAGAATGATCAAATGATTTTTCTTGATGACACGTTTGACGGTTGCTTCGTTGTCACCAATTAATACAATGGCAATCTGTCCGCTTTCTACATCACTGCAGGATTTGACATAAAGAAGATCTCCATCGCAAATGCGGGCATTGACCATGGAGTCTCCACAGACGCGTAAGTAAAAATCTCCCTGACGGCTTTCTTCCTCCGTGACTTCTTCATATCCTAAGATGTTTTCTTCGGCATACATGTCATAGCCGGCTTTTACGATTCCTAGGATTGGTTTTTTGGTACTGATGTGATCTTGACCCAATAAATGATCCGGAGTCGTCTGTAGCACTTCCGCCAGCTTCTGCAGTTTTTCTTGAGAGATGCGTTGGGTATCTCCAGCCAGCCAGCGGGCCACGCTTGGACGGGAAGCACCGGTTGCTTTCGCAATATCTTCTATTTTTAAATGCAGCTGTTTTTTTCTTGCTTTGATGATCTGATTTTGAAGCATGTTTTCACCTCATTATTAACATATCAGATAATTATCACAATATCAACAAATAATTTACACAATATGGATAATATGATAAAAAAGTATCAAAACATATTGTAAAATGATAATAAAAGTGAAATAATGATGACGGAGGTGATGAAATTGGACAGAGTGATCTTGCATTGTGATATCAATCACTGCTATGCACAGATTGAAGAAATGATGCATCCGGAATTAAGAAATGTGCCTATGGCTGTTGGCGGACATGAAGAAGACCGCCATGGCATTATTCTGACAAAAAACGACATGGCCAAGAAATATCACCTAAAAACCGGTGAATCATTGCGTGAGGCTTATAAGAAATGTCCGCATCTTTTGATTGTTCATCCACACTACGATGAGTATCTTTACTATACGGAAAAAGTGAAGGATATTTACCGTGAGTACAGTGATCGGGTAGAAAGCTTCGGTCTGGATGAGGCTTGGATCGACTGCACCACCAGTGTCTCTTTATTTGGCAGCGGCAAGAAAATAGCGGAAATGATCCAGAAGCGTGTGCTAGAGGAAGTCGGACTGACGGTTTCCATCGGTGTCAGTTTTAATAAGATTTTTGCGAAACTGGGAAGCGATATGATCAAACCAATGGGGCTGGTGGAAATCAGTCGTGAGAATTATAAAGAAAAAGCGTGGCCTTTGCCGGTAGAAGATCTTTTATATGTGGGAAGAGCCACCATGGCCAAACTGCATCTTTTTGGTATTGAAACCATTGGTGATCTGGCCTGTTTTGATGATAAGGTGCTGAAGCGTCATTTGGGAAAGATGGGGGAAATTATTTATTGGTTTGCGAATGGGTATGATACCAGTGAAGTAGCTTTAGTAGGTACGCATGATGAAGTGAAATCCATTGGCAATGGTATTACAACTCCTAAAGATATATCCAATGTAGAAGAAGCCAAATGGGTTTTTTATGTGCTGTGTGAATCGGTGGCAGCTCGTGCCAGAGAGATGGGTCTGGTGGGAAAATGCATCAGCATTCATCTTCGTTCCAAGGATCTGAAAAGTTTTTCCCGTCAGCATAAAATGGAAAGAGCCACCAATTTGAGTGATGAGATGATGGCGGAAGTCATGACTCTTTTAGAAAAAAATTATGATTTTTCATTGCCTTTAAGAAGTGTGACGGTTACGCTATCTCATCTTCAGCTGGAAACACAGGAAATACAGTTATCTCTGTTTGAGGATGCCACAAAGCGTCGTAAGATGCGAGATCTGGAAGATACTATTGAAAAGATCCGGGGACATTATGGCTTTCACAGCATCAAGCGTTGCAGCATGCTGATGGATGAACGATTAACCGACTTTGATCCGAAAGGGGATCATATCATCTTTCCTGTGGGGTACTTTTGATCATGCTGTATAAACGATATGTGGATGTGATCACCCTGGTGGACCGTGAGGGAAAACTCAAGCCTTTGATCTTAATTTGGGAGAATGGTCTTCAGTATCCGATCGACCGTATCTTAGAAGTGCGCAATGCCACCAGTGAGGTCGGCGGGTGCGGTATTTTATACCGTTGCCGTATCGGCAGTCAGGAGAGACGTCTTTTTTATGAAAAAAACCGCTGGTTCATTGAAAGTACCAAACCTTAAATTCGACAAAATAAGACAATTTCTTCATGAAATATTGTACCAACAACAATTCTTTTTGAACCCATTGAAAAAACATTCAAAAGCAAATATGATGATATCAGAGGTGGTATCATGCAACAGAAAATATTGGACTTAACACAAAAACTGATGAAGATCGAAAGTATCTCTCATACTCAGGATGAATGTCATTTTGAAGAAGAACTGCTGGGAATCATTCAGCAATGGGACTATTTTAAAGAACATCCCCAATATTGTGGAATGCAGGAGATTGAAGAAGATACTTTGCATAGAAAAAATGTGTATGCCTTGGTCAAAGGAAAAGAGGATCAGACACTGATCATGATCAATCATCATGATGTGGTCAGTTTACACGCCTATGGGTCTCTTCAGGAGGTGGCTTATGATAGTGATGCCTTGAAAAAAGCCTTGCTGGAAGAAGATGTGGAAGAAGAAGTGAAGCGAGATATCCTGTCCAATGAATGGCTGTTTGGAAGAGGCAGTTGTGACATGAAAGGTGGGATGGCCGCTGAGATGGTGCTTCTGGAGGAATATGCGAAACATCCGGGCAATGTGAATCTTTTGTTTGTGTCAGTGTGTGATGAGGAAACTTATTCCAAAGGCATGCGACATGCTCAGACACTGCTGGCCCAGCTTAAGGAAGCTTATGGCTTGAATTATGTTTTTGCCATCAACCCTGAACCAAGTGCTCATGTGGGCAGAGGCCATGTCGGAAGCTTTGGAAGTATTGGAAAATGTTTGGCCATGCTTCATGTAGCCGGCATTCCTTCACATATCTCTGCCATTGAAAACAGCATCAATCCGATATCATTGCTTTCTGAGATTACCCGTCTTATCGAATGCAGTGAAGATTTTGTAGATACCTATATCAAAGAGAAAACAACACCGCCGGTATTCAATTATTTTAGAGACAGCAAAGATGTTTATGATTATTCCGTGGCTCATTATGCCAGCGCCTGCTGCAGTGTGATGATGTTTGATTCTTCTTTGGAAGATGTCATTCGTAAACTCAAAGAAAAATGCCAAAAGGGAATTGACTATTATCATGAACGTCAGCAACTGAAAATGAAGGAATGCAAACGTCATTATCATCAGCGTGACATTGCCATTTATACCTTTGATGAACTAAAGAAAATATGTGCTGAAAAAGGAGTGCTTCCGGAAATGAAACTGGATGAAAAGTTCTTGTTTGAAGGAAGCCGCTACATTGAAAAGTGTTTGGAAAATGTTCCTGAAATTCAGCCTTGTGTTGTCATTACATTCATTCCGCCTTATTATCCATCGATTCTTTCCAGCCGCATCAATCATGAACGTGTGGATCAGATCGCAATGCAGGTGGATCAAGTACTGAGACAAGAAAACCTGCATCTTCAGAAGGAATTCTATTTTCAGGGAGTCAGTGACGGAAGTTATCTAAGAAAATTCGATCATCGTGATCTGAAGTATCTGATGTTTGATGAAAAGGAATATTATTTGGATCATCAGCTCAAGGAAGACATTCCTGTCTTATTGTGTGGACCTTGGGGAAAGGATCTTCATTTAAGAAGTGAACGTGTCAATATTCATTCACTTTGTACCACAACCTATTCTATTCTGGAAACGATCCTGAATGCTTTTCAATAAGAACCGCAAGGTTCTTATTTTTATTGACAATATAACGGTATACCGATATAATTCTGTTAAGAAAGGATGCGCTAATATGACGATTGACGATATTATTAAAGAAAAAAAGATAACGAAATATCGCTTGTCTCAAACCAGTGAAATTCCATATACAACGCTGAGTGATATATGCAATGGAAAAACAAATTTATTGAAATGTAGTGCATAAACGGTGTATCGACTTGCGAAAGCCTTAAATGTTTCCATAGAAACTCTATTGGAACCGTATTTTGAAACACGTATCACTTTTGATCTTTTCAAAAGCAATGTGTGTCATCGGCTAAAAGAATTGGGAGATATTGATTTTTTAATTGAAACGCTTGAAAAAGATGAGATTCATAAATACTATGAAAAAAAGTGGTATCCAGAAAGTTTTTATCTTCTTGCCATGGTGGACTACATCAGTCGAATCAATCAAGTACCGTTATGTAATGATTATGACTCTATTCGAAAAGAAAAACTCGAAAGAATGATTTTTCCATCAAGTGTTTTGGCCATTTCAACTGTTTCTAAAGGTAATCATGTTAAGGAAGAAGCAATTAAGAATTCGATACCAGAGTTCATAAGATTCAACATTGTAGAAAGTGAGGTACGAAATGTTATCTGAGACATTCAACAAACAAAATCTTGATGGAATACTAAAAGAATTGGCAAAGGAATACAAGAAATTGGGTGGAAAACTAATGCCGGCGGAAATCATTTTGATAGGAGGAGCAGCAATCATTAGTCATTATGGTTTCCGTGAAATGACGACTAACATTGATGCGATTATTATGGCCTCTTCTATGATGAAAGATGCAATCAACCATGTTGGGAATCGCCTTGGATTACCCAATGGTTGGCTAAATGATGATTTTAGAAAGACAGGATCATATTCAGATCGTCTTAGTGAAGTTTCAAAGTATTACAAATCATATTTTGGAGTATTAAGCGTGAGAGTTATTTCTGCTGAATATTTAATAGCTATGAAACTGAAAGCAGGCAGAAAGTACAAAAATGATTTCTCTGATATTGCAGGAATTCTTGCAGAGCATAAAAATAAAGGAGAAGAAATTACTTATCAGCAAATAGAAACTGCGATAGAAAAATTGTATGGTAATGTAAATGCCATTTCAGATGAATGCCTAATATTTATAAAAGGAATCCTTTCTGAAGGTAATTTTGAAAAAGTTTATTTTCAATTAAAAGAGAATGAAAAACAAGCGAAAAATATGTTAATATCATTTGAAGAAGCATATCCAGGAGAAACAAACGCAGATAATGCTAATGATATTGTAGATGGATTAAAAGAAAAGCAGAACAAATCTTCAGTATTGGATCATTTGAAGGAAAGAAAAGAAAAATATTTATAAAAAGTGCTCGAACATTATATGATTGTGTTCGACAGCAGGAACACATTTTAGTTTGTGCTATTCTGGAAATCTTTTAATAAGAACCGCAAGGTTCTTTTTTGGAGTATCTATTGAAAGTAAATGACTTTAAAAAATAATAAATTACAGTTAAATACTTTCAAAATTATTAAATAAAAATAGTTTTTCATTTGTGTTTTAAATAAATTCATTTTATATTATTTATATGAAGAAAAACTTTAAACCGGACCAGTTAAAAAGCTATTTTCTGGCAGAAAAACCATTATTATTTGGAATCATTCTGACAGGGACCATCTGTTCTTTGTTCATGGTGATGATCAATGTGATGCAAGGGCGTCTTTTGGATGCTCTTTTGGATCATGACAGTTTCCAGGATCTGATGATGGCAGCCCTATACTTTGTGGGGACTGTCGCTTTCATCCAGATACTGAGACTGTTGAAACGATACTTTACACGTCGCTTTGCCAATAAAACAACACAAAGAATGCGTTCGATCATGATGGGTCAGCTGATTCAGGAAGAACTGCCTACCTTAGAGAAAACGCAAAGTGGAGACATGATCACACGTATCTTAAGTGATGTGGAGCTTTGTTCAGAAGGAATGCGAAAGGTCATGACCGAGGTCTTTGATACAGGGATGCTCATCATTTCTTATTTCTTTGGAATGCTGGCATATGATACAAAATTATCTTTTATTGCTTTAATATCGATTCCGATTGCTTCTTTTCTTGCTACTATGATGAAACGTTTTGTGGAAAAGAAAAATCAGATGGCAAGGGAAGCCAATTCAAAATGGGCGAATATCACATTAAGCCAAGTGGAACATGTTCTTTTATATCGTCAAAATTCTGTGGAAAAGCAGCAGCTTTTGGAATATGAAATGGCACAGAAGGATCTGAAGAATAAAGCAATCGTGGCTGGAGTCTTAGAAAATGCCTTGGCTCCTTTTTATGAAATATTATCGATGATCGGTATTCTTCCTGTCATTATTTTAGGAGGACAATATGTCATGGAAGGATATTGGACCATTGGAGACTTGACTGCTTATATCAGTATTTTTGTTTTGTTGGCACAAAAAGCCAGCAAAGCTGCCAAGATCTTTAATATTACACAGAAAGCCAGTGTAAGCTGGAAACGTGTGAAAAAATACATGCAGCCTGAAGTTATAAAACCGGAAGTCTTAAGCTGTGCTTATACTTCTTAATGAGTGTGGGAAATCTTTCTTTTTCTTAATCTGAAAGTTATAAGGAAATCATTGAGGATGTCAGCTTTGAAATCAAAAAAGGTGAAATCATGGGCATTTGTTCTCCTATAGCCGGGGGAAAATCAACGCTTTTATTAGCTCTTTTAGGTAAGTATCCCTATGAAGGAAAGATCCTGTTTGATGGTCATGATCTGCATGATATTCATGCGGAGAATTTGATGGGATATATGGGACATGAAGCGTATCTTATGAGTGATACGATTGAAGAAAATATTGAAATGGGACGTGTTGGCAATCTTGAGGATGCTTTAAAGGATGCCTGCTTTGATGAAGATCTGATCAACATGCCGCTCAAAGAGAAAACACAGGCTGGAAGTGAGGGAAGTGCTTTGTCGAATGGTCAGAAGCAGAGAATTGCTTTGGCACGCGCACTGTATTCCAAGACCAATTTTGTTTTACTGGATGATCCTTTCTCTGCCTTGGATGCCAATACTTCTTTGAAGGTGATGGAGAATCTGAAAGAA
>CAMEUL010000029.1 GCA_945938205.1 uncultured Traorella sp.
TGCATTTTATAAGCTTCGCCTTCCTGCTCGCTTTTTTTCGCCTGATCCAATTCATCCTGAATCAGTTTCTTTCTGGAATCCAGATAATTCAAAGCATGTTGCCAGAAAAATTTCTTGGCAATCAGGCAAATCAGAAGTGTACTAATGAGAACGAGGATCATGTCTGTGATATTAAGTCGAAGATAATTTTCAATATTAATATTCATAATATCCTCTTATACCATTACGCTTTTAAGAAAACCAAAAGCAGCGCAATAATCAAACCGTAAATACCAGTTGTTTCTGAAAGAGCAATCCCTAATACCATCATGTTACGGATCTTTCCTTCTGCATCCGGATTGCGTCCAACAGCTTCGACTGCCTTACTTGCGGCAATCCCTTCACCAATACCAGGACCTACTCCTGTAAATACGGCAATTCCTGCTCCTAAACATGCCATAGCGGCTACAAAAAACTGATTGTATTCCATCTTTTTTTCCTCCTAATTGATGTGAATTATTCTTCTGGGAGTTCCTGTCCCAAAAAGAAGGTCGATAATGTAAAGAATATATATGTCTGGATAAATCCTGCAAAGATATCAAAATACATATGCAGGAATGGTGTCACGGCAAACAAAGCGATTCCAAGCCCTGTCAGAAGTGAGTTCAATACACTGAACAATGAATAAACAAGAGCCATGATGATCGTTCCACCTAATAAGTTACCAAACAAACGTAAAGCCAGAGAAAACGGTAATGTGAAATCTCCGATCACATTCAGCGGGAATAAAAGAACCATAGGTTCACACCAGCCTTTCAGTTTCCCAATAATCCCTTTCTCTTTCAATGCTGTGGACTGAATGATCAGCCACATGGTAACAGCCAATGTTGCATTCACACTTAAGTTGCTGGTCGGCGGTTGTACACCCAACAAACCACTTAAATTTGATATCAGCATCAGCATCATACAGGTTCCATAAAACCAAAGATATTTTCTGGTGTTTTTTCCTAAAGAATTCTCAACAATGAATGTCAAAAGTCCAATAATCTGTTCGAATACCAGAACCATTCCACCAGGCGCCTTGTCAGCTTCCGCTTTTTTGAATTTCTGTCCGGCAATCACCAGTAGGATTCCAAGAATCAGACAGATTGTCAACCAAACAAGAACACTGGTATGGACCGCAATATCAAACCCTGCTATCTGAATTACGATTCCATCAAAATTATCGTACAAGTTTTCACCTCCCTACGATTTATAGGAATATAGAAATACGGCTATTTTATGACAGATGAAGCCTACCAATACTGCTACGAGATTGGCTCCCAGCAAATAGCAGATCACAAACATGCATGCGTAAAACAAAAGTCGCATCATATAGTTGAAATATGCACTTCGATGACTTTTTTCTCCTTCAACACGATAGCCCCACTGAACGATCATATTGAAGCCGATCAGACCAATCATACATCCCAGTCCAATTCCTGCCGTAATCGCTTTATCCTTGAAAAACAACGATAAAAGCATGACGATTCCTCCAATGATTACAGAGATGAGTCCCACTCTTTTAATCATTTTAATTTTTTCTTCCATGTGTAATCTCCCTTACAAGCAGAACCAGACTGCCAATGATGACATACATTAAAAGACAGATCGTAATCAATGCCTTAGTATGTAATCCTTCATCGATTTTCATTCCGATAAAAATAGCCAGTATACTTCCAATCACAATTCTGACAATGAAGCGATTGGCAATCTTATAGCCATTCACTTTTATTTTGTCCCAAAAATACGATCTCCGGCATCTCCAAGACCCGGTACGATATATCCGATTTCATTGAGTCTTTCATCAAGTGCAGCCAAATAGATATCAACATCCGGATGAGCATCTTCTACAGCCCGAACGCCTTCAGGAACACCCACCAGACATACCAGACGGATATTGCGTGCACCCTGTTTTTTCACCATGGAAATAGCAGCATTGGCACTTCCTCCGGTTGCTAACATAGGATCAACGATCATAACGACAGCATCTTCCATGTTTTTTGGATATTTCGCAAAATATTCATGAGGTTCTAAAGTTTCCTCATCACGATAAAGTCCTACATGGGCCACTTTGGCAGTAGGCACTAAGTCTAAAATACCTGAAACCATTCCGAGCCCAGCTCTCAAAATAGGTACAAGTACAATTTCCTTGGACAATGCTTTAGTAACACATGGTCCCATCGGTGTTTCCACTTCTACTTTTTGAGTTGGAAAATCACGTGTGATTTCATAAGCCATCAGACCAGCAATTTCATCCAGATTTTGTCTGAAATCCTTTGTCGTGGTGTTTTTGTCTCTCATAATGGCAAGTTTGTGTGTGATCAATGGATGATCCAGAACTTTTAACATACTTCTTTCTCCTTTACGAATTTCTGCATTTATTATACCAAACTCTTCTTAAAAGAGATAGTCTTATTTCATGGACATTTTGAAGGATTTGTGAAATTGAAAATATAAAAAAAGGGTGATGATACTAGCAGATTCATCACAATATCAACCATCATGTCTTTTTCTTCCGGTTTTGATTCTGCAATCATCAATGTAATGGCAACCAAAGCGTCATTGCTGAGTACTTTATTTCTTTCTTCATCATATAAAGCGTGGTTACGATTCAAAAATTCAAGAAAAAGGATAGCTGCTAGGCGTTTATTTCCATCAAAATATATATGATCTTTCACGAGCATGTATAAAAGATTGGCAGCTTTTCTTCGAGCGTAGGATAAAGTTCTTTTCCAAAAACATTTTGCTGGATTTGATCCAGTATTCCTTTCAGCATACCTTCCGCTCTTTCTTTTCCAAACAGATCAGATTGTTTAGAAAACTTCGTTTTTTGAATTACATCTTTACATTCTTCTTCTGTAAGATACGCAATCGCATCTCTTCCTTGAGGCTTCGTAATTCTTTGATGATCATAGTCATCTAAAAGATCTAATGCTTTTGTATATGTCTCGATTACCTGAAGAATATCACTTGCTTCCAGTCCTGCCATATCAGCTATACCAGAAATAAGCGTGTGCTGAACTTTTATTTTTCTCTGTAATAGTGTCATCCTTTTTTCATTGACTGCATATCCCTGAATCATGTAATCCTTTGATATTTTTGTAGCCCATTTTCTAAAAGCGATTCCTCTTTTTGATTTTACTCGATAACCGACAGAAATAATAACATCCAAAGTATAAAACGGTACAGATTTATCTGAATTAGGAACACGCATTTTTTGCGTGTTGCTTTCACGATCTAGTTCGCCATCTTTAAAAATGTTATTTATATGCTTTCTGATTACAGTATCATCGCGTTCAAACAAAGTCGACATTTGATTTGCAGATAGAAATACAGTTTCATCATTTGGAGATACAGTAACATCAAGTTTTAATTCACCATCCACATACTGTATAATTTCATTTTTGCTCATATTTGCCACTCCATTAATAAATTTGATTCCTTATTTTCAATCAAATTATATCATACGTTTTTTTAACATATTACATTTTCGTTTGGTTTGGTTTGGATTGGATAGATCCTAAATTGATAAGCTTTATTTCTTGTTTCCATAGCATTCTCCTCTTTTCTTCGCCTAAATCTTACCATTATATTCAACACTGTTTATGTTACATTAAAACATTTCAAAAGAATGATTCACAAAAACATCGGAATATCATCCATTCATACCACCACCCATAGAAGATGGGGTATTCTTGGTTGAGATGATTGATAAAAAAGATGAGGCCATAACCTCACCTTTCTTCGATAAACTTAAACAGTTCTTTAGGTTTGATGTAGTCAATCAAGAAGAGTTCTTCTTCTTTGATGAGACCAATCAGATTTCTCTGATCATCTACTTCCATATCCTTAAGCACGATCTGAACTTCACCGCGATAATGTGCGCAATGATCATTGACGATTACCACATCTCCTCGTGTAAACTTTGTTTTACCGCATTCTCTGAGTGGAATATTGTCTTTATAAACAATACGCGGCAATCTTGACCGTAACATATAACTTGTGCCATCTCCCATATCAAAATGACATGGGAAATGGAAAACGATCTCTTTTTCATGCTGTGTGACAGATGGATCTAGATCCAGCTTCAGAAGATGTTTTTTCATCTTTTGATCAGAAAGGATAAACTCCAGAATCTGACGGGTCACTTCATCCACATCCGTTTTTTCATTTTTATTCATTAGATCCATGATGCTCTTGATAGCCTTGAATTCCTCTTCACTGGCAAAAGCATTTCCAAATAAGATCTCATCTGTATTATCCATGGCCAAAAGATGACGAAGCTGTACATCAACAGGTAGGTTACGATGTTCTTCTATGGTGCAAAGTCCATCACTGACTGGCCAAGGTCCATGGGTATCTTTTTTTTGTGAAGTGATAAATAAACCAACCGCTACCTTTTTCACTTTCCAGTGTTCATTGATCTGATTGACAAAACTTGTATCTGCTCCGGTATATCGCTGTGGATAAAAGTTATGACAGACCATGATCTTACTTGGATCAGCACCCTGATCGAGAAGTTTGTCAATGACAGGGATCATCATCGCACTGTATTCAATATGAATGCCCTGTGGATTGTTGATCAGCATGAGATCCCTTTCATCATTGAAACAGGCATCCATGCGTATCGAATCAATTCCCATTCTTTTGAATACCGACAAATCACTAGGAGTCGCTTTCATTTTGTCAAAGCACTGTGGATTGACATCTGTAGATACTTCCATCCCATACTGGTGTGCTTTCTGGCAGAACTCTGTAAACTGTTCTTCAATTTCTTCTGCACTTTTCGGTATGGAAAACATGCTGGTGAATACTTTTGTAAATCCATATCTGGAAGCCAAGGCCAGATAGGATTCAATTTCCTGAATTGTTTTCTGTTCAGGATAAACAGATATTCCCAGTTTCATTAGTCTAAATCTGCTCCGTTGGATTCAATGCACTTTTTATACCAATAGAAAGAATCCTTTTTGATTCTTGCCAGATCCTTCAGATCAAATTCATCACGATTGACATAGATCATTCCATAACGTTTGGTAATTCCTTGGTGGGTAGATACAAGGTCAAAGGCACTCCATGGTGAATATCCCATTAGATCAACACCATCGGTAATCGCTTCCTGACAAGCTTTGATGTGCTTGCGCAGATAATCGATACGATAATCATCATGAATCGTACCATCACTTTCAAGGGTATCCGGAACTCCGCATCCGTTTTCAGTGATCAAGAGTGGCAAATGATATCTTTCCCACAACTGACGAAGTGTTATTCTTAATCCAACTGGATCAATTCCCATACCATAGCTTGTTTGCTCCTGAAGTGGATTGCTGACACCCACTGCCATTCCAGGTTCTGTCATCATACCTGTCATGAATTCAGCCATGTTGGCCTTATCCAAATTTTTCATGTTTTCTTTTATCTTCAAGCCATCTTCATTAGAAATATATTTGACAGTAGAGCCTCCATAATAATTGAAAGCAATAAAATCAGGATGAGCATTCTTTAATGCCTCAGCGTCGCCTTCTTCAAAATCAGGCATCGCATTACGCTGTTCAAGATAAACCTTGAAAGCCTCCGGATATTCACCAAAAACGATCGTATCTAAATACAAACGATTTCTCAATTGGTCATAATCCATGGCTGCCAGATTATCAAGAGGTGAACTTGTCAAAGGATAGACACAAGTAATATTTGGTGCTGGTGCGATCCAAGCATCACACATTTCATGACAGCGAATCGTAGCTTTTGCCTGAGCGATGAGCATGTGATGATTTGCCTGATAGCGTTCCTTATCTGTTTTATATCCACCCATATTAAACATGGTCATCATGTTCTGTTCATTGATGGTCAAGAAATATTTCACTTTGTTTCCATATTCCTTAAAACATACTTCACAGTATCTTACAAAATCATCAATACACTGTCTGCTTGCCCATCCACCGTATTTTTCCTGCAAAGCATTTGGCAAGTCAAAATGATATAACGTAATGACTGGCTGAATGTTGTGTTTTAAACATTCATCAATGACTTCATGGTAATGAGCAACACCCTTTGGATTGATATCTCCATCTCCATCAGGAATGATTCTTGGCCAAGCGATCGAAAAACGGAATTCAGTAAATCCCATTTCTGCCATTAACGCAATATCTTCTTTAAAGCGATGATAGTGATCACTTGCAACTTTAAAATCTGTTGTATTTGGAATCACAGGTGCTACATCCTGGACAGATAATCCTTTTCCATCTTCGTCAAAGGCACCTTCACACTGATAAGCACTTGAACTTGCTCCCCAAAGAAAGCCTTTTGGGAATGGTTTTAATTTTAAATGTTCCATATGTTCTCCTTTATTTCAGTACTTTCATGATTTCTTGAATGACTGCTTTTCCATCCAGCATACCATACATTTTTGGTTCGATTACAAAGACAGGCTTCTCTGGATAGAGTTCTTTGGCTGTGGCCAGTTTATAACGGATCTGTGGCCCTAAAAGAATAATGTCTGCCTCGTGTCCACGGGTATCCAAACTGCCGATTCCATGCGCTGAGATATCAGCTTGAAATCCCATTTCTTCACTCGCCTGGATCATGTTTTTGACTAACAAACCTGTTGATAGTCCTCCAGCACAAAACAATCGAATGATTTTCATATTAGTCCAGATTTTCTCCGTTACTTTCAATAACTTTTTTATACCAGTAGAAGGAATCTTTTCTGCTTCTTGCCATGGTTCCTTTTCCTTCATCGTCCATATCTACATAGATGAAACCATAGCGTTTTCTCATTTCACCTGTACCGGCAGATACTAAGTCGATGCAGCCCCATGTTGTATGGCCAATCAGATCGACACCATTTTCGATGGCTTCTCCCATTTCTTCTATGTGTTTGCGGAGATAATCCACACGATATGGATCATGGATGCTTCCATCTTCTTCCACTTTATCTAATGCACCCAATCCGTTTTCTACGACCATGATTGGTTTTTCATAACGATCATAGATCATTTCCAGATAATATTTTAATCCTAAGGCATCTGTTGCCCAGCCCCAGTCTGAGTATTCAAGATAAGGATTTTTAGCTCCAGCAGAGAAGTTACCTCCCACCATTTCATCCACTTCATGCGTGGTAACAATAGTAGACATATAATAGGAGAAGGTATACATATCAACGCATCCTTCTTTTAGATCTTTTAGATCTTGTTCTGTCATATCTAGTTTCACATTGTGTTCATCCCATAAGCGTTTTGCATAGGTTGGATATTTTCCTTTACACTGTACATCTCCACAATAGAAAATTCCTTTTTCCCATGTATGACGGTTTAACTAAATATCCTTTGGATCACAGCTTCCCGGATAAAAAGTAATACCGCAGATCATACATCCGATCTTATTTTCCGGATCAATTTCATGTCCGATTTTGACCGCATGAGCACTAGCTACAAACTGATAATGCAGCTGCTGATAAGCAGACTGATACATTTCATCAGTTGCCTTGTTACCAAACATTTCAAGGAACATGACTGTATTGTTGATTTCATTGAAGGTTAGCCAGTATTTAACTAAACCTTTGAATTCAGTAAAACAAGTTCTTGCGAAACGATCATAGAATTCAATCAGTTTACGATTATTCCAGCCACCATAGTGTTCTTCCAGATACAAAGGTGTATCAAAATGCCAGATGGTTACCAATGGTTCAATATTTTTCGCCTTTAATTCTTTGAAGACATTGCGATAGAATTCAATTCCCTTCTGATTTGGTGTTTCTTCATCACCATTTGGGAATAGACGGCTCCATGAAATCGACATACGGAAGACACCAAATCCCATTTCACCAAACAAAGCGATATCTTCTTTATAATGATGATAGAAATCAATAGCGTTATGATTTGGATAGAGATAGTCATCTAAAACCGCATAACGAGCTCCTTCTGGTAGAGGATCCACATGACTTGGAATAGCTCCCGGTTTTCCGTCCTTATCAATATAAGTCACCATTCTTGGTGTATTGACAGTTCCTCCTGTAGTTACATCCGTTTTAGCTGGACCACGTCCATCCACATTCCAGGCACCTTCACACTGATTGGCAGCAGTTGCACCACCCCATAAAAATCCTTTTGGAAATTTTGACATAATAGTCTCCTTTTGTTTCATTATACACGATTGATCTTCACTTTACCCGAAAGATCATTGATTAATCTAAATCTTCTCCATTGGATGCGATTACTTTTTGATACCAATTAAAGGAATCCTTCTTATAACGCTTCATCGTACCATTTCCAACATCATCACGATCAACATATACATATCCATAGCGTTTCTTCATTTCTCCGGTTCCAGCACTGATACAGTCAATGCATCCCCAAGATGTATATCCCATCAGATCAATACCATCTTCTTCAATAGCTTGTTTCATGACCTTGATATGTTCTCTTAAATAATCAATACGATATTGATCATGGACGCTACCATCTTCTTCTAATACATCAACAGCACCCAAACCATTTTCCACAATCATTAATGGCAATTGATAACGATCATATAATTCATTTAAGAAATAACGTAATCCTTCCGGATTGATCTCCATGCCCCAATCCGTTGCCGTTAAATATGGATTCTTAGGTGATGCGATTCCTGAACCAGCTAATTTTAATTCTGGATTAGTGGTTGCTGAAGCATTGATGGTCATATAGTATGAAAAACTTAAAAAATCTACTGTACCATTTCTTAATATCTCTTCATCACCGTCTTCCATGACTAATTCAACACCTTTGCTCTTTAAGAGAGCTTTCGCATGATTATTGTAGTATCCACGACATTGTAAATCACAGAAATAGAATTGCTGATAATTCATCTTCTGGAATTCTAACATATCTTTTGGATGACAAGTATGAGGATAGAAGAATAATCCTCCTAGCATCATCCCCATCTTAAATTGAGGGTATTTATCATGAGCTAATTTTACCGCTTTGGCACTCGCTAAAAATTGATGATGTGCAGCTTGATAAGTTACTTGATCCACTGTTTTCCCATCAATTGCTCTACAAGCACCTGCCATATAAGGATTGCCAATGGCAATACAATTAATTTCATTAAAAGTTAACCAATACTTTACTTTATTCTTATATCTTTCGAATATTACTTCACAGAAATGATAATAGAAATCCACTAATTCTCTTGAATACCATCCATTATAATGATTCGCTAAATATAAAGGTGTTTCATAATGAAGAATCGTTACTAATGGTTCAATGCCATATTTTGCACATTCATCAAATACATTATCATAAAACTGTAACCCTAATTCATTAGGTTCTGATTCATTTCCTTTTGGGAAAATTCGACTCCATGCGATTGACATTCTAAATGTCTTAAATCCCATTTCTCCCATATAAGCAATATCTTCTTTATAATGATGGTAGAAGTCAGTCCCTTCATGATTAGGATAATAATATCCTTCTTTCACTTCTGTATGGTATTCTCTATTTTTTGTAGCAGATCCAGCACAAAAAGCATCAAAGATACTTGGACCTTTTCCATCTACATTCCAAGCACCTTCATATTGGTTCGCAGCACTTGCTCCTCCCCATAAAAAACCTTCTGGAAATTTCGACATATTTTACCTCCAAATAAACAAAGGGGACTGTCTTGCCCCCTGGTGAATCAATCTAAATCTTCGCCATTGGTTGCAATGACTTTTTTATACCAATTAAAGGAATCCTTTTTATAGCGACTACCGTCTCCGGTACCATCATCCTGATAATCCACATAGATGAAGCCATAACGTTTATGCATTTCACCTGTTGAAGCACTGACAAGGTCGATGCATCCCCAAGGTGTATAACCCCAGAGTTCTACACCATCAATATTGATGGCATCGCTCATGGCTTTGATATGGTCACGCAGATAATCAATATGATATGGATCATGACATGTCTTGTCTTCTTCCAATTTATCCTGTGCACCCATACCATTTTCCACGATGAACATAGGTTTCTGATATCTTTCCCACAGTTCATTCAAAGCAATTCTAAGGCCGGTTGGGTCAATCTGCCATCCCCAGTCACTGGCTTTCAAGTATGGGTTTGGAACACCGCCAAATCCCATGTTGCCAGCCTGTTTCGCATTGATTTCTGGATCTGTCGTAACTACACTGGACATGTAGTAAGAGAAGCTTAAGAAATCCACAGTACCATTTTTCAGTGTTTCTTTTTCTTCTTCTGTGAGTGAGAAGTTGATACCTTCTCTTTCATATTCTTTTAACTTGTAGTTTGGATAATATCCTCTAGCCTGTACATCAAAGTAGAAATGGTATCCACGCATGCTTTCTTTTGATTTCAGCACATCATCTGGGTTACATGTATATGGATAAGTTGCGCCATATGCTACCATGTTTCCCACTTTGTTGTTTGGGTCAATTTCATGCAGGATCTGGACTGCCTTAGCACTGGCCAATAACTGATGTTT
>CAMEUL010000030.1 GCA_945938205.1 uncultured Traorella sp.
AAAAGGCTGTAAGCCTCCTAAATTATTCTTTAGGTTTCTTTACAGCCCCTTTTTTCTTTAATCATCAGTAGGATCTGTCGGATTTTCAGGATTGTCTGGATGATTTGGATTCGTGTCCGCCATCTTTGCTGTTTCTTCAGCACTCAATGTCACACAGATTTCATTTGACTTGGAATTATTGTTACTGTAGGCATAATAGCCACATACTTTCGCTTCAATGCCAGGTGTGATATTCAGTTTGTCACTACCTGTTTCAGTGGAATATGTAAAGGCACCTAATGAAGCGCCTCCTTGGAATGCTTCTACTTTATATACAATTGGTCCAAATACCAATGATTTATGGAAGATCTTGGTTCCTTCAAATTTAGGATCATCAGGAACACCATGATATTTTCCATCAAATGGTTTTAAGGCTTCCACATCTGGATAAGCTGCAAATGAGAAGTCAATGTATTTCGTATTTTCATTGACACTTGCACTGAATGACTTCAATTCAGAAATTTCATCCGAATTCAGTGTTTTAAGCGTTGCAAATTCACTCTTTACAAGACCTGTCGTAATCAGGTTAGAAGGAGTTCCATCAGGTACCGCATAATGTCCTTTATCGAAAAGACCTTTCAGATGGGTGATGCTGACAACGCCGCTTGGTTGCGCAAAGTCAGAAGGGCGATTATTGGAATGTACTTTATCAAATATTTTACGATTAAGATTACCGCAAGTATTTTTGAAAATCAGATCACCGGTTAGATAACCATCTTGGCCTGAATAGAATCCTGTCCAGCTTGCGACAACATATTTGGTGGTATAAGAGACCATCCAACTGTCTTTTGCAGCTGTTTCAGGAATACCATACTGAAGACCTAGATCTCCCCAGTCACTCGTACCGGTTTTGGTTGCTACCTGATAATTTGATTTCATGATGGACTGGAAGTTTCCTGAATAATCACTAACAGCTTTCACCAGCAGGTTGTTCATGAGATAACTTGCCTGAGGAGAGAAAACTTGTGTCGATACAGGTTCATGTACATAGTCTTCTTTTGTTTCATCTGCGAAATCGATTCGAGTGACAGGATATGGTTCAATGTGAACACCGCCATTGGCAAGGGTCTGGTAGGCAGAAGCCATTTCCAGAGGAGTTGTAGCCATGCTTCCTCCTCCAATTCCCATGGTGAATTCAAACTGATCAGTCTTCATATCCTGAAAAACAGCAAATCCCAATTTTTTCATGGTATCAATGATTTTTTGGATGCCAATGGTATCTGCTACATCCTGAAGAGCTGTGATGGCAGGAATATTCCATGAATAGGAAATCGCATCGGCAATGTTGACATCGCCTCTAAATTTATTGTCTGCATTATGCAGGGAAAGTTCTGTTCCACGATAATTCATTGGAATATCGGCAATGATCTGATCTGTTGCCCACCCCAGATACTCAAAAGCTAACGTATAATCCAATAAAGGTTTGATGCTGGATCCAGTCTGACGTTCGACACCAAAACCAAAGTTCTTACGGTCATTTCCGGTATAGTTTCTTCCTCCACCAATGGCTGCAACAGAACCGTCTTCAACTCGAACAACAGCACTTCCAAGTTGCAATAGCGGATAGTTTTCAGGTAGAATTCCATATTCTCCATTCATGATGGCATCATACATCTGCTGGACCTCAAGATCCATCGTTGTATAAATAGTCATGTTTCCTTCATAAATATTGATGTTTAATGCAGAGGAAGTCCATCGAATGTTTTGGTTCCATTTAACTGGAAAGCCAGCTTGGTATTGAGAGCCAGCTGATATTCTTCTTCTGAAATATAGCCATGCTGTTTCATTAGCGCTAAAGCAGTATTTCTTCTTGCGATAGCATTTTCATAATTTAAATAAGGATTGTATGCATTCGGAGCATTGATGACACCTGCTAAAAAGGCTGCTTCCGACAAAGTAACTTCAGAAATATCTTTTCCGAAATAATACTGTGCACCTTTCTGAATACCACGTGCAGGTCCACCGAAATTGATCAGATTTAGATACTTCATTTCTTCTTTGCTCAAATAGCTTTCCGCATCCAGTGCCAGGAAGATTTCTTCTACTTTCGCAATCAATTTCTGAATCGTATTCTGATAAGGTGTCGTTGTAGTATGAGAAACATCGATCATCTGCATGGTCAGTGTGGATCCACCCTGAGCAAAGCCGCCTTGTTTGATGTTTTCAAGAAAGGATTTCAGGAAGCGAGGAAGGTCAAATCCGTTGTGCTTGAAGAAACGGGAATCCTCTACTGCCAAAAAGGCATCAATGACAACCTGAGGAACTTGATCGTAAGTAATGTTTTCACGGATCCCATCCCCATTGGACAGTTCCATGGCCACTTCACCATTGGATGCCAAAATCACTGTAGGCGTTGCACCTTCCAGCAACTGCTGCTGGAATGGCTGTCTTTCATCCAAAATTTTGTTCAGTACAAGAAATCCTGCAATGCTAGCGATGACAATACATGCCAGACACAGAATTGCGACGGTATCAATGATTCTTCTTTTCTTTGATTTTTGACTGTTACTTTTCAGCTTTATTTTCTTTGCCATAGAGTTCCTCCTTAAAATACATCTGATCTACTGCATCCAAATATTTCAGACGCGGTATATAGTTTTCTTCAATCAGAATTCCAATCTTTTTCACCTTATTATAAGAAAGAGATTTCAATGTGGGATCTTCATAAGCCCGGATCATATCTTTTCCATCAATAAGATAAGTTTCGTTATGAGTTGTGAAGCGCAAGATCACAAAAGCAATTCCACCATGCAACAGCACTTTTTTCATGTGCTCAATCTGATGCGGATGAATCAGTTGAAAGGGAAAGCTACCCTTGTTTTTGGTTTGCTTGGCTTCAAAATCAATGGCTTTTCCACGATAGACACCATTATAGTCTGTCGTAGAAGGTATTTTATAATAGGCTTCAACGATCTTTGCATGTGCCCGGTTGGGATAATCAACACGTACCACCTGGATCGGTGTCGGCTTTTTATGAATACAGGCACGATCAGTGGCAAGATAATAATCATTGGAATCATTAATATCGTTTTCCAGACTCATTCCTCGTCCAATATGAGAAGCAGAAGATCTGTTTTTTTCTTCTGAGACATCAAAAGAAACTTTTGTTGGATAACCGATCATTTTATCACCATGTATCATTATACAGAATTTTCTGATTGAAATCTAGTAATGTTTGAAATCACTTGCAATTTTGAGGAAAATTTGAGAAACTATTAACGGTGGTGAAGAATATGCAATCCTATGAATTAACGGTGCAACAAATCCTTGACAAACAGTTCAATGTGGATTTTAAGGGGTATAATGCACGTGAAGTAGATGAGTTTCTGGATAAGGTCATCCATGATTATCAGGTTTATGATGAAAAAATGAAAGAATGCTCAGAAACACTTCTACGCTATGAAAATACGATTGAAAGTCTGAAAAATCAGATCCAGGAGTTAAACAGTCAGCTTCAACGCAAAGAGGAAATACCTTCCAATATTTCTAATGTTGATATATTAAAAAGAATTTCACGTTTGGAAGCAGAAGTATTCAAGAAATAATTCGATATTAGGGCAATCGCTGGCAGTAGCTAGAGGAAAGTCCATGCTCGCACATTCTGAGATGAATGTAGTGTTTATGCCAGGTGAAGTCATAAGCCTGGGTAGAGAAATCTAACGGCCAGTTGACACCTAAGGGAAACTATGGTGAAGACTGTGAAAGTGCCACAGAGACGAGCTGTATAGGAAACGTACAGGTGGAACGGGTAAACCCCATAAGCGAGAAACCCAAATTTGGTAGGGGAATCCGGTGCGGTGAAATGAAATCAATCCGGGACACATCATGTGTAGATAAATGGTTGCCACTTCTTTTGAAGGACAGAACATGGCTTATATAATGTCGAATTTCAGCCTCATTTGATGAGGCTTTTTTCTTGTTTGAAATGTAGTATGGACCATGCTATAATATTGTGGGATAAAAAAGGTGATGTTGACATGAAAGAAATCGGTGAATTACTGAAAGCAAAAAGATTGGAGAAAGGACTGACGATTGAAGAAATTGTAAGCAGGACAAAAATGCCGTCTGCACGTATTATAGCCCTTGAAGAAGGCGACATCAGTGCTTTTAAAGATGATTTGACGTATCTTCAGTTTTTCCTGCAGTCCTATTGCCGTGCGGTGGATATTGATTATTCTCAGGTAAAAGGCATGATGAATGATTCCATTAATCAGTATACAACCCATTTAGATAAGACAGCAATTCAGGAACATCTTGAAAGTGAAAAAAATATTCAGAAACAATCATCACAATATGTCCGTGATTATCAAGCGGCTCATCCAAATCAAGTAAAAAGAAAAATTGATTTTTCGCTGTTTACATTTATTGCTGTCGTGGCAGTTATAGTGATTTGTCTTGTGGTTGCAGTTGGCTTTTTCCTGAAGCAGAGAAATGATGTGCCAGCACCACCAAATGTCATTGCAGAACCTGAAAAGCCAACCATTGACAAACCTACAAATGAAAAACCGGAGGAGCCTGTAAAACCTGAACTTACTGTAAGCAAGACAGATGCGACACATTTTGTTATAGAAAATGCTACAGAAAAATTTATAGTGAAGGTGGAATTCTCCAAAAACTGTTGGTTCAACGGCATGATGGATCAGTATGCCATGAGCACACCTGCTGCGAGAATTTATAATGCCTCAGAATCTTTTGAAATTGAAGTAGATCCGTTAAAGAACAAAGAAATCTATTTGAATTTTGGTGTTTTTAACGGTGTGAAGTTATATGTGAATGACAAGGCAGTGGAAATGGATGCCAGTATTGCTTCCAATCCAAGTACTCAGAGCCTGACAATATCGATAGGAGGAAACAATCGTGAATCTGCCCAATAAACTGTCCTGCATACGAATGGTCATGGTACCAATCGTTGTTCTTGTTTGGATTTTTCCTTATGCTCAATTAAATATACAAATGCCTGAGTTCCATATTGGAATTGTGTCTTTATCATTAAAGAATATTCTGGTGCTATGTCTTTTCTGTATTGCGTCCTTTACGGATTTTTTGGATGGATATATCGCACGAAAGAATCATTTAGTGACTTCTTTTGGAAAATTTATTGATCCCATTGCTGACAAATTGCTTGTGAATACGATGTTTGTCATGTTTGCTTGCATGGGAATGGTGCCTGTGATTCCGGTCATCATCATGATTTGGCGTGATACTATTGTGGATGGACTGAGAATGAGTACTGCCAGCAAAGGAAAAGTAGTGGCAGCAGGCATGCTTGGAAAAATCAAGACCGTCAGTCAGATGATCACGATTATTTTAGTGTTGCTGAACAATTTGCCATTTGAACTGTGGAGATTCCCGATGTCTGAATTCCTGCTGTGGTTTTCAACTCTTGTATCCGTTGCCAGCGGCATCAGTTACTTTATGCAGATGAAAGATATCGTAATGGAAACGATGTAATGAAAGAATTAGTTGAATATCTGAAACAAAACCATATTACGGTGGCAACCTGTGAGAGCTGTACAGGAGGTATGCTGGCCTCTCAACTCTGTGATTTCAGTGGCATCAGCTCGGTATTTAAAGGAAGCATCGTAACTTATCAGAATGAAATTAAAGAAAAAATCGTTCATGTTTCAAAAAAGACCATCGAAGAGTATGGAGTGGTCAGTGAACAGGTCGCTCTGGAAATGGCCAAAAACACAAAAGAACTCATGGAAGTGGATCTTTGCATTTCCTATACCGGAAATGCAGGTCCGGATGTTTGTGACTATAAGCCGGTAGGCACGTTTTTTTGTGGTGTTGCCTTTCATGAAAAAACCTGCTGTTTTGAATTACATATGAGCGGAAGACGCAATGAAATACGAAAACAGACCATCGAAGAAAGTGTGAAAGCTATTTTGGCTTTTTTGAAAAAAAATGAAATGTAACGGATATATAATAGATAAGGAGCAAAAGAAGATGGAAAAAGACAAGTCAGAAGCATTGTTGAAAGATACAATTGCACAAATTGAAAAACAGTACGGAAAAGGATCTATCATGAAACTGGGTGATCGTGCCAGTGTGGATGTTGATGCCATCAGTTCAGGATCTTTGAAAATTGATCAAGCATTGGGAATTGGTGGATTTCCAAAAGGAAGAATCATTGAAATCTATGGACCTGAATCCAGTGGGAAAACTACTCTTGCACTCCATGCCATTGCGGAAGTTCAAAAGAAAGGTGGACGAGCAGCATTCATTGATGCGGAAAATGCCATTGATCCAATCTATGCACAAAAACTTGGTGTGCAGATCGATGATCTGATTCTTTCTCAACCAGACAGTGGTGAACAGGCATTGGAAATTACAGAACTTCTGATCAAATCAGGAGCGATTGATCTTGTCGTCATTGACTCTGTAGCAGCTTTGGTTCCTCAGGCAGAGTTGGATGGTGAAATGAGCGATGCTCATGTGGGCTTGCAAGCTCGTTTGATGTCAAAAGCGATGAGAAAACTGGCAGGTGTGATGAACAAGAGCGAATGTACTGCTATCTTCATCAATCAGCTACGTGAAAAAGTTGGGATCATGTTTGGTAATCCGGAAACGACTCCAGGTGGTAGAGCCTTGAAGTTTTATTCTTCTGTGCGTTTGGATATCCGTAAATCGGAAGCCATTAAACAGGGAAGCGATATTATTGGAAATAAGGTCAATGTGAAAGTTGTCAAGAATAAAGTGGCTCCTCCTTTCAAAACCGCTGTTGTGGAAATCATGTATGGTGAAGGAATCAGTTATGTTGCTGAACTTCTCGATCTGGCAGTTGACTATGATATTATCCAAAAAAGTGGTGCCTGGTTCTCTTATAAAGGAGAAAAGATTTCTCAGGGACGTGATGCGGCAAAACAGTATCTGAAGGATCATAAGGATGTCTTTGACGAAGTCAATGCACTTGTCAAAGAGAAACTGGCAGCATAATGGGAATCTTTAAGAAAAAACCAAAACCGGATATTATGGGATATATCTGTTATGAAACCAGCATGAACCGAGCTCATTTTTTTACTGAAACATTTCAGGATGAGCATTTGGAATTGCCCTTCTATCTTATTTCCACAGCCATTATTTTTCATAATCTGAAGGAAAAATATTCTGATGCAGTGATTGATGAATGCCAATATCATTGTGATCGTTTCTATATGAAAAAACACAAGGATGTTTCTTTGGATGAAATGATCCGGCAACGTGAAGAAATAACTTGTACCATTGAAAATGCTACCTATGTCGAAGCATTTTTGAAGAATAAGGAAATTGAAGATAAGAACGGACTTGTGTCCTATAATCTGAACCAATGGATGGAAGCCAGACTATTACTGGATGACAGTATTAAATCAATGTGAGTCGCAAGACTCATTTTTGTTGTATAATGAAGATATGATACTGAATGTAAGTGGTAGATGTGATATTGTGGCCTTCTTTTCAGAATGGTTCATGAATCGATATGAAGAAGGATATGTTGATGTAAGAAATCCGTTTTATCCTAAAAAAGTGAGTCGTATTTATTTTGAAAATGTAGATGCGATTGTTTTTTGTACCAAAAATCCTATGCCGATACTTCCTTACCTAGATAAAATCAACAAACCTATTCTGTTTCAGGTCACACTGACGCCTTATCATTCAGATATTGAACCGCATGTTCCTGATAAGAATAAGATCATTGAAGCTATTCAGAAACTAGCTGTGATCCTTCCTAAGGAGTCTTTATATGTTCGTTATGATCCAATCTTCATCAATGATCGATATACGTTGGAATATCATATCAAAGCTTTTGAACGATTATGTGAAAGACTGGAAGATTCGGTTTCTCATATGATTGTTTCTTTTCTGGATGACTATAAAAATGTTCAGCGACATAGTCATGAAATCAAGGCAAAGAAAATGACTGAAGAGGATTATGAAATCATTGGAAGGTCTTTTGCACAGAGTGCATTCAATCATCACATGACAGTACAGACCTGCGCTGAAGAAAAAAACCTTGTGGAATATGGTTTTATCCAGGAAGATTGTGTGTCAAAAAAAATTGCTTATCAGTTAACTCATAAAAAATTCAAAAAATGGAATGCCCGAGGAAAAAATTGTCAATGTGTAGAAATGGCAGATATCGGTGTCTATAATACTTGTGCACATCTCTGCAAGTATTGCTATGCTAATTATGATGAAAAGAAAATCAGAGAATGGATGAAACAGCATGATCCTACTTCATCTTTGCTGATTGGACATTTGAAAGAGGATGATATTCTTGTGGAAAGGAAATAAAATGAATAAAGAAACATACCGATGCCAATATAAAAAGATTCGAAATGAGATTGAAAACAGACAAGAAAAATCACATCGTATCTGTGAGAAAATACTTCAACATCCTCTCTATCAGAATTCAGAAACGATCGCTTTTTATGCTTCTACACAAAGCGAAGTGGATACTTGGGAATTGTTGAATAAAGCATTAGAAGACCAGAAACGAGTGCTGTTGCCGAAAGTGGAAGGAAATGACATGCAGTTTTATGAAATCAATTCTTTGGATGAACTAGAAAAAGGAAGCATGGGCATTTATGAACCTATAAAAGGCAAAGAAGTTCAAGAAATAGATTGTATGATTGTTCCAGGTATCTGTTTTGATCAACGATGTCATCGCATTGGTTATGGAAAAGGATACTATGATCGTTATCTTTCACGCTGTCAAACCAAAACGATTGGCATCTGTTTCAAAGAACAAATTTGTGATGAAATCAAAGTGGACAACTTTGACATTCCTTTGGATGAAATTATAAGTGATGAATAATCCTTTTCATATGAGGTGATAATATGGCTATGTGGAATCCTTGGCGAGGCTGCAAGAGGTATAGCGATGGATGCAGATACTGCTATATCCATAAAGGAGATCAAAAAAGAAAAGTGGATACAAGTCAGATTATTAAAACCAAAGATTTTTATAAACCTGTTGAAAAAAGCAAAAATGGTCTTTATAAAATGAAATCTGGTTTGGTATATGTCTGTTTCTCAAATGATTTTCTTATCGAAGATGCGGATATTTGGAGACAAGAGTGTTGGAAAATGATCAAGGAAAGACAGGATTGTACGTTTTTATTTCTGACCAAAAGAATTGAAAGATTTATGAAGTGTGTTCCAGATGATTGGGAAGATGGATATGAAAATGTCGTGATCGGATGTACGATCGAAAATCAGAAAAATGCAGATCTGAAATTATCTATCTATAAAGATTTACCGATCTGTCATAAAGGCATTACAGCTCAACCGTTGCTTGAAAAAATAAATATTGAAAAATATCTGGAAAATATTGAATGGGTCGTAGTCGGTGGAGAATCCGATCAAAATGCAAGGCCCCTTGATTATAATTGGGTATTGGATATAAGAGAACAATGTATTAGAAAGAATGTTAGTTTTGAATTTCGTCAATGTGGAACCAATTTTATCAAGGATGGAAAACTATATCGATTAAAGACTAAGGATCTATGTAGCCAGGCAAGACGTGCCAACATCAATACGCATAGGGTTGAGTAGCTGTTGATTTAGGGAATCAGAAAGCATGAGTAAATGGAGGAATCAGAATATGTGGATATGTCCTAACTGCGGTAGAGAATTTAAAAGAAAGAATCAGGGACATTACTGTGGAAAAAGTTATGAAACAGTAGAAGCGTATATTCAAGCGCAATCCATAGAAAAGCAATTTCTTCTTAATGAAATAAGAAACATCATCATACGTAATATTTCTGATGCAAATGAATGTATCCTTTGGAATATGCCAACTTATAAAAAAGAACACAGTTCTGTTTCCTTTGCTGCTTGCAAAGAACATGCGAGTTTGTACGTGGGAGAAGAAGTCATTATGAAATTCAAACATGAACTGAAGGATATGCCTACTAAAAAAAGTGCAATCTATTTATCCTATAATTCTGTATTACCTTCAATTCTTATTGGGGATATTATTAAAGAGATTTTTAATTAAAAAATAAGTCATTTTTGTTCGTTTAAAAAACCACCTTGTATTATAATTGGTTTATTCACATATTTTCAAAAGATTATATATTATAAATTAATAGTATTATATATGTACTTTAATTTGATTTCAATTCACTCATTTTCTTATAATTTGAATTTTTTTAAAAAAAAACTTACGATTTTCGTAAGTACTTTTTCATGGAGCGGGTGATGGGAATCGAACCCACGTAGTCAGCTTGGAAGGCTGAAGTTCTACCATTGAACTACACCCGCATAAGATGGTGCCGACTAGAGGACTTGAACCCCCAACCTACTGATTACAAGTCAGTTGCTC
>CAMEUL010000031.1 GCA_945938205.1 uncultured Traorella sp.
ATTATCACTTTTTTTGTACCTGTACCTACCATTCCGCAATGATTTTACACGATCCTCTTCTCTTCATAACTTGACATTTGTTATAGGGTATTTTACAATTAAAAAGAATGAAAGGAGGAAAAAGGATGAAAAATCTAATTAAGTGTGTTTGCATGCTTGGTATATTAGTTGTTGCTATGAGCACAAATGTTTATGCAGATTATAAAGGGTTTGACATAACTGCTGGGTTTACATGGGAACAAGATCCAAATTATAATGCTAAAAATAATAATGAATATTTAATGGGCATTAAGTGGACTGAATCTGGTGCAGGGACTCATAAAGAATGGTTTAGAGTTGTAAACAGTAATAGTGAACAAAAAGCAATTGGATTGCTTGATTATCCATCTCAAAATGTTGTTTTTTTAGAAACCACAGCGAAAAATGGGTATTACTATTATTTGCAAGCACATAGAGAACATATAATAAATCCTAGAACTCAGGTTAGGGGTACTTGGCAACCTTAATTGAAAGAACTAGATAGCGTATGCTTTATGGTGTACGCTATATTTTATTAAAGAGAGGAGAATATTAAGCGTGACAAACTATATCAAAAAGAATAGATTATATATATTCACTTTTATATTTTGTCTATTTTTGTTTGTTTTTTTTGCTTTAAAAGCTACTGGATTGTTTGAAATTATATCTATGTATATATTTGATCCAGAGTATCGTGAAAATTTTACCCTTGCAGAAAGTACAATAAAAGAAAGCATCAGTTTATGGGAAGTGATAAAACATGTATTATCAACTTATCCTTGGCAATTTGATGTGAGTATAATATTCGGCACAGAAATTTTTCAATTGGTGATACCTTTATTAGCAACTGTATCGGGAGTAACTTTTTATATAAATAGAGAATCTATTCTTCAAATGAAATATTACAGAATAAACGAAAGTTATAGAACAAATTTATGCAAATATATAATAAAAGAATCTCTTTTTATGAGTATTAGTATTTTTACTGCATATATGGTGTTTTATCTACTCATATATTTTTTATCAAACAATCATTTTAATATGACGGTTACTAGAGATTTTTTAAAAGATATTTTAGGAACACGATTTTATGCTAATAATCCATATCTATATTATTTTATTGAAGGATTAGTAAAATTCTTATTTATTCCTTTTATTTATTCTTTTTTTTCTTGTTCTACTGTATTAGTTTTAAATGATAGAAAAAAAATAATTTTAGCTCCTAATTTATATTATTTTGGATTAAGTGTTATTGGATTCGGATTAACCTATATAATAGGGGCATATTCACTATACATTAATCCTTCTTCTATTATGGTTGTGGGTTCACTAAATGAAATAAACTCAGTTTTAATCATATTTACGTCAATGGTTCCCTTTTTTATAGCTTGTATATTAATTTATTGGGGGACAAAAAATGTGGAAATTTAAAAATGAGATTTATATTGGAATCACTTTCTTTTCTATAACATTTATTTTTAGCGCATTGGTTAACTCAATTGATATAACTGTAACAAATTTATATTCAAACGTGCAATTATATTTTTTGGTCATTATTATCTATTTTATTGCAATTAAAAAGAATATCTTTGAAAATGTGTTATTTAATTTACATAAATATTCAAAGTCAGTAAATTTCTATAAGTTTCATATATTACAGTTTTCATTATTTAATCTTATATTTTCTGGTTTTGTTTATTTTACATTCTTACTAGCTTCACTATTCTTTGGTGGATTTTTGTTAGATATAGAATATAGTTATCTTTTCCCATTCCATCAATTTTTAATTTTTGAAATTATATATATCATTGTCTTAAGCAGATTTGAAAGTAAGTATTTTAACTTTTGGTATTATCTCTTTTTTATTATAACTATTCTGATGTATATAGGTGCCGCTTTAAATGATTATTCAAGTATTTCTTCATTAAATTTGTTTTTATGTTTTTTTAAATTAAGGAGTTTTTCTTCACAATTGATTCATTACGGTTGTTGGATAATCATTTCATTAATATTGTTGAATTGGAAAAATAAGGAAATAGAATTATGAAAGCAAAAAAAATTTGCGTAATCATTTGTTATTTTATAATTTGTTATTTTGTGAATGTTAAACCATATATAAATATTCATGATATAGAGGACATATCGAATTTATTGTTTTTAAATATTTTAAGTTTTGAACAGTATAATTTGGAACCTTTCAATATTCCATATATATTAACTTATAGTTTGCTATTTTATATTATCACTTATTTTGATTTTTCATCAACAAATGAATATATCTCATATATTCAAATGATTTCATATCGCATGAGCAAACGCAGGTTTTATATAAAACAATTTATTATAAGTATATTTAAAAATATCCAAACATTTTTGTTATTGTTTCTATGTGTACTATTGATTAGTTTGTTTGAATGGGACTGCCAAATAGATTTAATTTCTATTCTTAAAATTACAGTATTTTTATTAAGATTCATTAATATATTTGTTATTTGCAATATCATATATGATGTAGGTTCATTTATTGGAAAAAGTACAATTTATCACTATATTGCTCAATTTTTTTCAATAATATTGCTATTATTAGATATCGTTGCGGGTAGTAATTTTATAACTTATTCAAATGATTTAGGAATAGAATACATTTTACTTTTGACTTCATTTATAACATGTGTAGTTATAAGCATATTAGGATGGATAATATTTAAAAGAAGAGGAGATATTTTATGATTACATTTGAAAATGTTAATAAATCATTTAAAGAGATTGTATTATTTGAAAACATATCTTTCATTGTACCAGAAAAAACTAAAGTATTGATTAAAGGAGTGAACGGTTCTGGTAAAAGTGTTTTGCTAAAATTGTTGGTAGGATACTCAATACCAAATTCTGGTAACATCGTTATAGACGATTGTTTGTTACATAAAGACTCTGATTTTATACCAAATTCGGGAGTAAGTATCAATGCCCCCGAATTTATAAAAAATATTAGTGGACTAGATAATCTATTAGAACTCGCTAAAATTAGAAATGTAGCAACAAAAGAAGATATTTTATTATTAGCAAATCGATTAGGTTTAGAACAAAGTTTATATAAAAAATATAAAACATATTCATTAGGAATGAAACAGAAAATGAGGATTATTCAAGCAATGATGGATAAACCAAAATATTTAATTCTTGATGAACCATTTGATGCATTAGATCAAAAAAGCATTGAAATTGTAAAAGAACTTTTGAATGAACATATTCAATCAGGAGGAACATTACTTTTTACTAGTCATACGAAAGAAAACGAGGATTTTGCAGATAAAATATTTGAAATTGAGGATAAAAAAATAAATCTTGTGAGATAGTTATCAATAGTTTCTATTTACAAGTGAACTAATCCTACCAACACTCTAGAGAGTATTGAGGAAGGGCTTCCTGCTTCATCTATCATTTACGCACAAGCAGACGAACAATTTGTATACCTGTACGTCTTACACAATATCCGCAAGCATATGTTCGGATAGATTCTATCCTACCTTTAGCGCTCGTAAGAGTGTCTTTTTTATGCTGATCCAAGGGATTTTGAATCCCTCAGTTTTGATATTCAGTGCTGCATTGATATCAAGCATCAGATTTCAGATTTTACGACAACACGCAAAAATATTGGTAAACAGGACTTCCTTTTTCATCAGGCATGATTCTGTATCTGAATGAAGTATGCAATTATCTTGATCGTGTAAAGCTGGAGAAAAGATTGAATAATCATTCAAAAGCATGATAAAATAGAACCATGAAAACACATGCTTTTCGATTAACAAAAGGAAATGATCTAAAAAAGGAAATTGAAAACTATTGCCGCTTGCATCACATTCAGGCTGGCTATGTTGCCTGCTGTGTGGGCTGTGTATATGAAGTAGGATTACGACTAGCAGATGGAAAAACCATTTTCCATACTTCTGGACACTATGAAATTGTATCGCTGACAGGAACGCTTTCAAAAGATGGGGTTCATCTTCATATTTCACTCAGTGGAGAAGATGGTACCACAATAGGAGGACATCTGATGGAGGGCTGTCTTGTCAATACGACAGCAGAAATCATTTTACATGAACTGACAGATCATGAATTCACTCGTGAGTTTGACGAAAACACCGGTTATGATGAAATCATTATGCGGGCAAAGTGCTAGAGTTTTTTTGAAATTATGATATACTTGAATTACAAAAGGAGTTGAAACTTATGAAAATTGTCAATAAAAATGAATTTGAATCCATTAAAAATAATGGTGTTGTCCTCGTAGATTTCTTTGCCGACTGGTGTGGACCATGTAAAATGATTGCCCCTGTTCTTGAGGAACTGGCAAAGGAATATGAAGGAAAAGCAACCATTGTCAAGGTCAATGTGGACCAGGAAGGTGGATTGGCACAGGAATATGGTGTTATGTCTATCCCAAATCTAATTCTTTTCAAAAATGGAAAAGTAGTTAAACAGGCCGTTGGTTTCCAACCAAAACCAGCTTTGAAAGCAATGATCGACGAACAACTGTAAGGTATATAAGCTCAACGAAGGTTGGGCTTTTTTTCTGTGATAAAGTAGTGTAGAATAACATCGGTGATAAGATGCTGATCAGTGCAAGTGACATTACAAAATTTCATAATGAAAAGTGTATATTAAATCATGTTTCTTTTTCCATAGAGGAAAATGACAAGATTGCCTTAATTGGTGTAAATGGAACCGGAAAATCCACTTTTTTGAAAATATTGGCAGGAAAAGAAACCTATGAAGGAAAAATTATTCAGAAAAATGGATTAAGAATTTCTTATCTTTCTCAACAAGATGATTTTGATGAACAGGATACAATTTTTGAAACAGTGAAAAAAAGAGTCAACTGTGAAGAATTTGAAATGAAATCGGTTCTTTCGAAACTCAAGATCATAGATCTGGATCAGAAAATTGGCACTTGTTCCGGTGGTGTAAGAAAAAGAGTTGCATTAGGAATTACGTTAATGAAGCCGTGTGATCTTCTGATCTTGGATGAACCAACCAACCATTTGGACAATGACAGCATTGAATGGCTGGAAAAATTTTTGATGAAGATGAATCAGGCATTGGTCATGGTGACACACGATCGTTATTTTCTTGAAAGAATTACGCATAAGATGATTGAAATCGATCGCGGCAAGATTTATGAATATGAAGCCAATTATTCACAGTTTCTTCAACTGAAAGAACAGCGTGAACAAAATGCTTTGGCTCAGGAAAGAAAGAGAAATGCTTTCCTCAGAAAAGAACTGGAATGGATCAGAAGCAATGCCCAAGCCAGAAGCACCAAAAGCAAAGAAAGAATTGCTCGTTTTGAGAAACTCTCTGAAGTGGAAAAAATCAAAGAAGTCGGGAAAGTGGATCTTTTGAAGACCAGTAGCCGATTGGGAAAGAAAATTCTGGAAATCAATGATCTGGAAATGAAGATCCAGGACCGAATCTTGTTTTCTGATTTCTCCTATCATCTGAAACGGAATGACCGTATCGGGATCGTAGGAGAAAATGGCTGTGGAAAAAGCACTTTGCTGAATATCATAACCGGTCAGCTTGTACCGACATTCGGTAAGGTGGAAATTGGAGAAACCGTTCGCTTGGGATATTTCAGACAGGGAAGTGACGATTTGGATGACTCTTTGATTGTTTTGGATGCCATTAAAAAGGTCAGTGATGATCTTGTGACGGACGAAGGACATTTGAATGCGAAAACAATGCTGGAGAAGTTTCTATTTGATTCACATCTCCAACATACCCGTATCGGATATCTCTCCGGTGGAGAAAAAAGAAGACTGTATCTTTTGAAAGTGCTGATGCAGGCTCCCAATGTTTTGCTTTTGGATGAACCGACCAATGATCTGGATATTACCACACTGAATGTATTAGAAGATTATCTGGATCATTTTATGGGAGCAGTCATTGTTGTTTCTCATGATCGCTATTTCTTAGATCGTACCTGTGATACTATTTTTGTTTTTGAAGAAGGAAAGATAAAATCTTACATTGGTGGTTACAGCGATTACTTTGAACAAAGAAATGTGGAAACAAAACCAAAAGAAAAGAGTGATTATGCGCAAATCAAAAAGATGCGCCGTGAGAGTCAGCCACATCTCTCCTCAAAGGAAAAAAGAGAACTGGAAAACATGGAAAGTGTTCTTTTAGAACTGGAGACAAAACTGAAAGAAACAGATGAGAAAATGAATCAGGAAACGGATTATCAGAAGATCATGATGTTAACGGATAAGCGAAATGAGATCGAAAAAGAAATAGAAGAGAAGAATGAACGGTGGCTAGAATTATTAGAAATTCAGGAACTGATGAAGATAAATGGATAGGGTAATCAAGAACTTTAGGGGTTTTGCTCAGAAATTTTAGGGACAACTGAGACCCCTAAAGTGTGTGGCTTTCTTTTTCAAAGAAATTCGTTTTTTTTATATAATTCTATTTTTTGCTCTCTTGTAAGTTTTACTATAAATAAAATGAACCTCCATTATTATGGGTCCAAATAACGGGGTTCATCTGATAGAGGGCTTTTATTATTATTTACAATTGTCGTTAGATGCCTTGTTTATTCGGACCAGCAAAAATAAACCGGCTATAACTAAGCAAATCAAGCAGAGATTCATTGGATGTAAAATAGATAAAATGTCTTGTGCTTCTCTTACATTTCTTATTATCATCGAGCAAAACAATACAGTTACAATATTAAGATATAAATTTAAATATTTTTTCATCTCACACCAGCTTCCCATAGACATGTGGCATAGTTGTAAGTTACTTCTGCTACAAATGTTAATCCAAATGTATATAAATCAAATTTTCTTTTAGCATACCATGTGATAAATGCGTCGATTGCCAAAGATGGCATAAGCGCATCATAAATAGCTTTTTTACCACATTCTTTAGCTATTGGATCAGGAGAATTTGTTCCATATGTTGGATTTTGAAAAAACCAATCTTCTGTTCCTGGTTGAGGGTTTGGATTTCCTGGCCACCAGCGTGGTTGGATAAGAATATCATTATTTGTATTCACATCATTCGAACTAGCATAAACACTGGTTGTGTTAGCACTCATTACAAATAATGATAAAACAGCAAAACATGATAATAATTTCTTTATCATTTAAATTTCCCCTTTCATTTTTATAATTACATCATAAAAATTATAGATATCATTGTCAACACATTTTTGACTTTTCATTTCTCATGTTTTTTGCAATTATTTTCTTTGCTATGAGAATCTTCTATGGATGTAAATATCCATAGGATCGAAGTGAAATTAAAACTTTCATCTTTAATTTTCTGTGTGATGCGGAATATATCAACAGAATAAATCTCTTTATCTGTATTACCATTATCACTAAAAGAAGCAATTATGATCATCACTCTGGTATCTTTAGTGAAAGTCAGCAACTTATAAATTAATAAGAGAGAAAAAGTTTAAAATATTAAACTTTTTGTTTTTTACTTATTGCATTTTTTGTGATTTCGTGTATAATGACATTGTTTTAATAAAGAAAACATATTGTTTAGTTATACTAAACAAGGAGGTCGTATGGACATCGGTCAGAAAATCAAACGATTGCGCATGAAAAATGCTTTGACATTGGAAGAACTTGCCAGCCGAAGTGAACTGACAAAAGGTTTCTTGAGTCAAGTGGAAAGAAATCTTACTTCTCCTTCCATCGCTACACTCAATGATATCTTAGAAGCACTTGGTACGACACTTTCAAGCTTCTTTCAAGAAGAAAAAGAAGAAAAGAGTGTCTTTACAAAAGAAGATTTCTTTGTAGATGAGAGAGAAGGCTGCATTGTGAACTGGATCGTTCCCAATGCGCAGAAAAATGAGATGGAACCTATTCTCATTGAACTGGAAGTAGGTGGGGAAAGTATGGTGCTGGAACCACATGATGGTGAGGAATTTGGTTATGTGCTCAGCGGACGCGTTGTTCTGGTGGATGGTGAAAGAATGACCACCATAAAAAAAGGGGAGACTTTCTATATCAAGGGTGTGAACTCACACTATCTTAAAAATGAAAGTCAGGCGGTAGCCAAGGTGCTTTGGATCACGACACCGCCATTATTCTAGGAGGAAAGAATATGAAACCATTGATTCAGTTTAAAAACATTGTGAAGGAATTTGATGGTCAGATTGTATTGAAAGGAATCAATCTGGATATCTATGAAAATGAATTTGTGACCTTGCTGGGTCCCAGCGGTTGTGGAAAAACGACCCTGTTAAGAATTTTAGGCGGTTTTTTGGATGCGACACAGGGACAGGTTTTCTTTGATGGTGAGGATATCAGTCAGGTACCTGCTTATCAAAGAGAGGTCAATACAGTTTTTCAGAAATATGCTTTGTTTCCACACATGAATGTGTTTGACAATGTGGCATTTGGATTAAAGATCAAAAAGGTCAGCAAGGATATCATTGAACAGAAAGTGAATCGAATGCTGAAACTGGTAAACTTGGAAGAATATGCAATGCGCAATGTTACCGAAATGAGTGGTGGTCAGCAGCAACGTGTAGCCATTGCCCGTGCGCTAGTAAATGAACCAAAAGTGTTGCTTTTGGATGAACCTTTGGGAGCATTGGATCTGAAACTCAGAAAAGAAATGCAGAAGGAATTGAAGAGAATCCAGCAGGAAGTGGGTATCACCTTTATTTTTGTTACTCATGATCAGGAAGAAGCCTTGACTATGTCTGACAAGATCGTGGTCATGAAAGAAGGAGAAATCCAACAGGTAGGATCTCCTACGGATATATATAATGAACCTGTCAATGCTTATGTGGCCAATTTCATTGGTGAAAGCAACATTATCGAAGGGGTCATGCTGAAGGATTATCAGGTGATGTTTGAAGATAAGAAATTTGAATGTGTCGATTTTGGATTCAAGGAAAAAGAAAAAGTGGATGTGGTTATACGTCCGGAGGATCTGGATATCGTGCAATAGACCAAAGGAAAACTCAAAGGTATTGTAAAGAGTGTTCTCTTCAAGGGTGTTCATTATGAAATTATCGTTGAAACCCGTCCGGGTACCAGTATTACGGTAACCATGGATGTGAAGGATGATAAGCCAATCGTCAATGAAAGTGCTAAAGAACTCATGAGTGCCAATAACTTCTTACTGGATATAGAGGATGTCAAAGAATTGACAGATACTGAGATCATTGCACGAGCAGATGCTCAGGCTTGGAGCAGTGAAACCGAAGAACTGATTTCCATTGCCAGGGTTTCTCATGAAATTGAACCAAAAAAAGGAACATATCCGGTGACTTTCTCCACAAGTGCCGGAACCAGTGTTACGGTCAATATGATCGTAAAAGATCAGAATCGTGTAGAATCTAAGGAATATGGGGAAGAAATCTTTGCGGAAGACTTCTTTAAGAAAGTCGATGAAATTCAAGATTCTGTGGCTTTAGAAACAGATTTGAAAATCTGGGCGAATGCGCAGGCATGGGATCTAGATGAAGATATTCCAGTAGAAATCACAACGGTGGATTATGATTTTGATCCTGAAAATATTGTGCCGGGAAAATATGAAGTTACCTTTAAGACAACCGGTTATGAATATAAGGTGCATACAACGGATTCTGCGGAAGTGGACAGCATGGTGGGACTTTCCTTCAACCCTGAGGATATTCACATCATGAGCAAGGATACCTACTCATGAAAAAGTTTGCGAGAATGGCCTATCCTTATGCGATATGGGCAATGATCATGATTGTACTGCCGATGTTGATGATCGTGTTCTATGCGTTCACAACTAAGGGGAATGCGGTGGTACAGCTGAATCTGACATTGGATAATTTTCTGTATTTTCTAAAAGAGCCGGTTTTGCTGAAAGTATTGGCAACCAGTTTCAAAGTGGCTCTGTTTACAACGGTGATCTGTATTTTGGTGGGCTATCCTGCAGCCTATTTCATGGCTAAGCTTGGAAGTCGGTATCGCAGTATGATGATGCTGTTGATTACTTTGCCAACCTGGATCAATATGCTGGTGAGAACTTATGCTTGGATGGGCATGTTGCAGGAAGATGGCCTTTTCAATGTCCTTTTAGGTTATTTGGGCATTGGTCCTGTTCAGATGATCGGAACAGAAGGGGCTGTTGTCTTTGTTATGGTGTACAACTTTTTGCCGTTTATGATCCTTCAGATTTATACTTCTTTAGTAAAAATGGATACCAGTTATCTGGAAGCTGCCAGTGATCTGGGGGCCAATCGCATGCAGTCTTTCT
>CAMEUL010000032.1 GCA_945938205.1 uncultured Traorella sp.
CAATTTTACGGATATCATATTTTTTAACGATATGTGCGACTAATCTTAAATTGTGTTCAATCAGCATGTCACGGGCATGCTGATCTTTTTTTTCAAGCTGAAGAAGATACATCATTTCCTGTTCTTTTGTCAGAGGATCTTTGAAACGCTGATTTTTGATGAATCCAAAAAATCCAAGGAATTCCATAAATCCCAATTGGAGAAATTCAAACATGTCTCACCTCATTTAAGTATATGTGAAGAAAATAGTTTTATTTCATAATAAACATGAATACCTATTGTTCCAATGATGAAAACTAAAATTGCTATTATTCCGATAATGAGGTATACTTTTTCTAGTAGAAGGAGGTATTTTATCATGGAATACAGATCTGTTTCTGAAACGGCAAAACAATGGAACATTTCTGATCGGAGAGTGCGAGTTTTATGTCAACAAGGTAAGATCGAGGGTGTTATTCGAAAAGGAAGAGCATGGTTGATACCTAAAGAAGTTAAAAAGCCAGTGGATGGTCGTACAACACGTTATCAGCAAACCAACTCTTTTTATACAGAACTGTTACTAAAAATAGATGAGTTGAAAGATGAAATGAATAAGAAATGTACTCTCACGCAAGGAGAAATAAAGAGGATACATGATGAGTTTATGATTGAATATACTTATAACTCTAATGCTATTGAAGGCAATACACTTACTCTTCAGGAAACAGCTATGGTTTTAGAAGGTATCACTATTGATAAAAAACCATTGAAAGATCATTTGGAAGCAGTAGGGCATAGAGATGCTTTTCTTTTCATACAAGATTTAGTAAAAAATAATATTCCTTTTTCAGAAAGCATCATCAAGCAGATACATACACTGGTATTGATGGATAGACCTGAAGATCGGGGAAAATATCGCCGTATTCCTGTTAGAATTATGGGAGCCTATCATGTGCCGCCTGATCCACTGCTTGTTCCTGAAAAGATGGAAAATCTTCTTGCGGAATTCAAGTACAACAAAAAAATGCACCCTATTGAACGAGCTGTTTTGTTTCATCTAAAATTTGAAGGGATCCATCCATTTGTGGATGGTAATGGTAGAACAGGACGTTTACTTTTAAATCTAATGCTCATGCAAGAAGGATATCCTCCAATCAATGTTAAGTATTCAGATCGAAAACGTTATTATGAAGCTTTTGACGCTTATTATCGAGATGGGAATATTTCGATCATGCTGTCAATTGTTTTGGATGAAATCAGTTTTCGACTTATGAAATATTGGTAGGATCGATTTACTTTAGACATACACTTAACGAGTATTCTTATGAATGATGTTATAAATGAAATACTTTAGTTTATGTATTTTGGCACTTTCAAGTTTCTTATTCACTTAAGATCCTGTATAATAAAAAACGGTGATGATCATGAAACAGTTTTTACCTGTAACTTATGAAGAAATGAAAGAAAGAGGCTGGGATGTACCAGACTTTGTATATGTTTGTGGGGATGCCTATGTGGATCATCCTAGTTTTGGGGCAGCCATTATTACGCGTACACTTGAAAGACATGGCTATAAAGTTTGTTTTTTGGCTCAACCGGACTGGAAAAGCTGTGATGATTTTATGCGCTTTGGAAGGCCACGATTAGGCTTTTTAGTATCCAGCGGCAATATTGATTCCATGGTGAATCATTATACGGTTGCGAAAAAAAGAAGAAAAAAAGATAATTATACACCGGGTGGTGTGATGGGCAAAAGACCGGATCGTGCTGTAATTGTTTATTCCAATAAGATTCGTGAAGCCTATGGTGATGTACCGATCCTGATTGGTGGCATTGAAGCTTCATTGCGTCGTTTATCGCATTATGATTATTGGGATGATCGTGTACGTCGCTCGATTCTTTTGGATTCACAGGCTGATCTTTTGACGAATGGTCTGGGATAGAATAGCATTGTGGCAATGGCGGACGAACTTGACAAGGGCATTGATGTGAAATACTTGACCTATTTAGATGGAACAGTCTATAAAACCAAAGATCTTTCTACTTTAAGTGATTATATCCTGCTTCCTTCTTTTGAAGAAGTACGGGATTCCAAAAAGAAATATGCTCAAAGCTTTAAACTTCAGTATCTGAATACCGATCATTATAATGCGAAGATACTGGTGGAACCGTATCGGGATGGCTATGTTGTTCAAAATCGTCCGAACCGTCCTTTGACCCAGCAGGAATTTGATGATGCTTATGCAGTTGATTATATGCGCATTTATCATCCAAGTTATAAGGAAAAAGTACCTGCCATTGAAGAAGTGAAGTTTTCACTGATTTCAAATCGAGGCTGTTATGGAGGATGCAACTTCTGTGCATTGACGTTTCATCAGGGACGTATCATTCAGACACGTTCGCATGAAAGCATACTAGAAGAAGCCAAAAAGATTATTGCAGAACCAGATTTCAAAGGATATATCCATGATGTGGGAGGCCCTACTGCCAACTTTCGTGCACCAGCCTGTGATAAGCAAACCAAAATGGGCGTCTGTCCGACAAAACAGTGTTTATGGCCAAAACCTTGCAACAATCTGAAAGTGGACCATACAGATTATCTTTCGCTGCTCAGACAACTGCGTGAACTTCCAAGTGTTAAAAAAGTGTTTGTGCGCAGTGGGATCCGATATGATTATTTAATGTATGACAAGGATGACACTTTCTTTAAAGAACTCATCCAGCATCATATTTCCGGTCAACTAAAAGTAGCTCCTGAACATATTTCCAATCGTGTATTGGATAAAATGGGAAAACCACGAAGTGAACTGTATAAGAAATTTGTAGAGAAATACTATCGCATCAATGCGGAATATGACAAAAACCAGTATCTGGTTCCTTATCTAATGAGTTCGCATCCGGGCAGTGATCTGAATGCAGCCATTGAACTGGCGGAATATCTTCGTGATATCCATCATCAGCCTGAACAGGTTCAGGATTTTTATCCAACACTCGGAACCTTGTCAACCGCTATGTATTATACCGGGTTAGATCCACGTGATAATACACCGGTCTATGTTGCTAAGAATGCACATGAAAAAGCCATGCAGCGTGCTTTGATCCAATACCGTAATCCTGCGAACTATGATTTGGTTTATGAAGCACTTGTGAAAGCGAACCGTCAGGATCTGATCGGATTCTCTAAAAAGTGTCTGATTCGTCCAAAAACGGCTCAGAAAGGAAGAAATTATGAAAAAGGATACCAAAAGAATCATTATCGCCGCTAGTTTAATTGGAGTCATGCTTGGCGGATATTCAATCTATAAAAATACTTTGGGAGACAGCAAAGAAAAGAAAGTAGAAATTGTTATTGAAGTAGATCAGAATGAGATCTTTCATAATACAGTTTCTACCAACAGTAAAACACTGGCAGACTTGCTGAATGAAATGAAGGATCAAAAGATCATTCAGCTGGAAGCTGAAAATTCTACATATGGAATGTTTATCACGGGAATGGGAACAGATCAGCTGTATCGTCAGGATGCTGCTCAAGGACTGTATTGGACTTATACATCTGACAACAATGAACAGTGTGTCAAAGAAAGTTTCTGTCCGGCCGCTGATGCTTTAGCTGTTCAGGACCAGGATACCTTTGTCTTTGCTTTAAGCAAGTATGAAGAATAATATTTTTAAACTCGTTCAGATTGCTTTATTCAGTGCCATTTTGGTCATTTCTAAGGAAATATTGGCTTTTTTGCCCAATGTGGAACTGGTCAGTTTCCTTTTGATTCTTATCGCATGTCATATGAGCCTAAAGGAGAGTCTGATGATTGCCACCTGTTTCTGTTTCATTCAGATGCTTCTGTATGGATTTGGAGAATGGACACCGATCTATTTTCTGGTCTGGAATGGTCTTGTACTGGTGGTAAAGTTGATTCCTTTTCATTCCAAACATCCGCTGGCTTTGATCAGTGGCTTGTTTGGTTTGACATTCGGATTGTATTTTTCACTGCCATATCTGTTTTTGTCATTTGAAACAGCTTTGGCTTATTGGATAAAGGGATTGTTTTTTGATTTGATTCATTGCCTTGGCAATTATTTGATCATGATGCTTTTATATGACAGAATGAATTCCTTGATGGAAACATTTCTTACAAGTGAGGACACATTGTGAAAATGTGTCTTATTTGTTTAATTTTGATGAAGTTTTAAGATAAATCAAGTATAATGGGATATATGAAGAAATATTACCCCGATGAAGTGATCGATCGTGTTGAAAACATCAATTTGGAAGATCTCAAAAAGAAAAATATCACGACCTTGATTTGTGATGTGGATAATACATTATGTACGCATGATTCCTGCAATGTTTCTCAGAATAAAAAAAACTGGATCTTACAGGCACAGTCAATGGGAATGCGTGTGATCCTAATTTCCAATAATCATGTGTCACGCATTGAAAAAATTGCGACTTCATTAAACTGCGCTACCTTTGGATTTGCATTGAAGCCGTTTCCTCATACATATCGAAAGATCCTAAAGACATATCATCTTTCAAAAGATGAGGTAGTTTGTATTGGAGACCAGCTGATGACAGATATCTGGGGAGCCCGGCTGATGCGACTTAAGAATATTTATGTAAAACCGATGAGTGAATCAGATATTATTTATACAAAATTTTCTCGCAAAATAGAAAAAAAGATCATGAAGGAGAAATTATGAAAAAATGTACTGGATGTGGATCCCTTCTGCAAAGTGAAGATCCCAAAAAAATAGGTTATACACCCAAAAGCGATGCAACGCTTTGTCAGCGCTGCTTTCGTTTGACACATTACAATGATGTGATGGTCAGCTATCGTGAAGGCATTGATGCTCTGGATATTCTGGATAAAGTAAATGCATTGGATGCATTGATCTGCCTTGTAGTAGATTTGTTTGATTTTGAAGCAGGTCTTTTTTCAAGGATCCTTGCTTCCAGCAAAAATAAGGATGTGCTGCTGATTGCAACGAAACGTGATCTTTTGCCGAAGACAACTGGCTATGATAAGTTTTCCAAGTATATCATGAAGCGATGCAAACAGGAAAACATTTCTTTGAAAGGAATCGTCATTGTCGAAGATTTGGTGCATAAAGCCCAAAGCGAGAATAATCCGAGTGTGGAGAATGTTTGGCAGGCCATTGAAGAGCTGCGTCTGGGAAGAGACGTTGTGATGATGGGAATGGCCAATGCAGGAAAGAGCACCTTGGTGAATGCTCTGTTGAATGAAAAGAAAATTACGACCAGTGCGCATCCAGGTACTACTTTAGATCTGATTGAAATTGAAATGAAGGGTTATAAGCTTTACGATACACCTGGAATCAAAAGTGAGGGAAGTGTTCTTACTTACTGCAAGGAATGTGATCTAAAAACTCTGATTCCTCAAAAGACTATCAAACCAACTGTGTTTCAACTGAAAGGAAATCAGAGCTTGGCTATTGGCGGTATTGCCCGTATCGATCTGTATGACTGTGAAAATGTAAGTGCTGCTTTCTATGTTTCCAATATGATGAATCTGCATCGCGGAAAGATTGAAGGAGCAGATGAAAGATGGAAACAGCATCTTGGAAAAGAATTTGTTCCTGTTTTAAGTGATACGTGGAATGATTTTGTGAAAACCACTTATCAGGGAAATCTGGATGGAAAAGATATCGTGATACCAGGATGTGGATTTGTCTGTATTCAAGGAAAAGTAAAAAAATGTGACGTGTATGTAGATAAAAAAGTGATGGTGACATTTAGGGAGGCTATGATTTAATGTTAAGCGGTAAAGAAAAAAGAATATTAAGAAGTATGGCTCAGACAAGAAATGCTATTGTAATCATTGGAAAAGAAGGAGTAACAAATACGCTTGTTTCAACACTTTCGGATTCTTTAACGGCTCATGAACTGGTGAAAATCAGCTGTCTGAAGACGAGCCCTGTTTCCGTTCGTGAAGCAGCGATCCAATGTGCCAGTTCAACACATAGCGAAATTGTACAAATTATCGGACATACCTTTGTTTTATACAGAAAGAGTGATAAGAATCTATGTCAGTTGTAAGAGTCGGATTGTTGGGAGGATCTTTTGATCCGATACATAAAGGACATCTTGCTTTAGCAAAGGCGATTCTTAAGGATGGATGTCAAGAGGTCTGGTTTCTGCCATGTATTCAATCCCCTTTGAAAGAGCGTCAACTGACAGATTTCGAAGATCGCTGTAAAATGATTCAATTGGCCATCAAGCCTTACAGAAAAATGAAACTGTGTACGATTGAAAAAGATTTGCCAACACCCAGCTTTACAGTTCAGACCTTAAAAAAACTGAAATCGATTTATTCTTATGAATTTGTGTTCTATATCGGCAACGATCAAGCCATGCAGCTTGAAAAGTGGAAAGATTTTGAAACATGCATGCAGCTGGCTCAGTTTCGGGTGTTCAAACGTGACAGTGATACCATTCAAAGTCTTTATCCTTTAAAAGAAGTGACTTTTCAAAGAAGTGACATTTCTTCAACTAAAATACGAAAAGGATGTTTTTTTGATGTGCCTAAAAGTGTGCGACGCTATATCTGGGAACATCGTCTTTATCTGGATGAATTTGTGTGTTCCAGCATGTCTTCAAAGCGTTATCAGCATTCCAAAAGCGTTGCGGAAGTATGTCAGAAGTTGGCTTGTGCACATCATCTGAATGAGAGAGATGCTTATGTGATTGGATTGCTTCATGACGTATGCAAGGAATGGAAGATTGAAAAAAGTGAAGCCTGGATGAAATGCTTTGAACCAGAACATCTTCTTGAACCAAAACCCATCTGGCATGGGTATCTTGTGGATCATTATCTGAAACGCATGTTCCCAGTCAGAGAAAAACATATCCTGACAGCGGTTCATGATCATGTCTTGGGAAATAGTTCGAATCCGTATGCCAAGATTATCTTCATTGCGGATAAATGTGATCCTTTGCGAGGCTATGATGTGAGTGAACAGCTTGCATTATCAGAAATTAGTCTACACAAGGGATTTGAACGAGTAAAAAAGGAACAGCAGGAATATCTGAATAAAGGAGAAAAGCATGAATGAAGCACTAGAAAATATTAAAAGTGCCATTGATAAGGCCAAAGGTCAAAATACGATGATTTTTAAAGTGAATGAACATCATCCGGATATTGATTATGTGGTCATCACAAGTGCGAGCAATCAGCGCCAACTTTTGGCGATTGCCGATTATGTTCGGGATGTGCTGATTGATAAAAATTATGGCTATTCTCATATGGAAGGCAATGATTCCAGCAAATGGATCCTGGTAGACAGTGATCTGATTGTGATCCACGTTTTTGAAGAACAGGAACGGGAGATTTACAGTCTTGAAAAACTGTATGCCAACTGTGAAAGGGTGATGTGATGTATCAGATATTGGCGAAGTTTTATGACGCACTGGTGAAAGATGATGATGCTACTCTGGACTGGGTACATTTTCTTGAAGAACATGCTTCTTTTCACAGTGTGATCGAATACGCTTGTGGAAGTGGAGAAATCACATGTATGCTGGCCAACTTGGGATATGAGATCCATGCCAGTGATCTTTCGCATGAGATGATTGAGGAAGCCAAAAGGAAAAAGGGAGCTGAAAAAGTAGATTTCAAGGTTCGTAACATGTGCGAATTTGCTGATGAAAAAGCGGACTTAGTAATCTGTCTTTGTGACAGCATGAATTATCTGACAGAGGATGAAGAATTTCTTCAGGTGATTGATAATGCCTATCATAATCTGAATGAACAGGGAACCTTTATCTTTGATGTTCATTCCTTGGATCGTTTAAAAGAATTTGAGGAAGAGTTTTATGAAGAAGGAATGATCGAAGGCTGTGGCTATCAGTGGAGCATTGAAACACAGAAAGACGAGATTCATCAGAACTTTGTTTTTTTTGATGAACAGGCGCATCCCACTTATGAACAGCATATTCAGCGTGTCTATGATCCAAAAATTCTTTTGAAGTGGTGTGAAGAAAAAGGTTTTGATGTGGAAATATATACAGATTTCAAGAAAAAAGGAATCTGTGAAGGTGAAAAATATTTTTATGTATGCAGGAGGAAATCATGATTGGAATTATCAGTGCCATGCAGATTGAAAATGATGAAATTTTAAAATTATGCCGAGATGTGAAAAAGAAAGTCATTGCATCTCACGATTTTTATGAAGCTGTTCTGTCAGATGAAAAAGTGGTGCTTGCATTAAGCGGTTGTGGAAAAACCAATGCAGCCATCACGACTACGCTGATGATGGAACATTATCCTATTGATGTGATTTTGAATATCGGTACAGCCGGAGGATTAAAAAAAGAAGAAAAAGTGCTGGATTGTGTTCTTTCCACAAGTGTTGTTCAGCATGATTTTGATACTTCTGCTTTGGATGGCGAAAACGGAAAAGGCATTTTCTATTCAGCGGATCCTCAACTTTTGAATCTCGTGAAGAAAAATGTGGATGAGATGAAAATTCCATTTCATTTAGGTTTGATTGCGAGCGGTGATCAGTTTGTCTCGACACCTGAGCAGGTTGAAAAGATCCTTCATGATTTTCCGGACAGTTTGTGTGCCGAAATGGAAGCGGGAGGTATTGCGGCTGTTGCCAGCAATTATGGGGTTCCTTTTGTAGTTTTACGTTCACTCAGTGATGTCGCAGTCAAAGAAGGTAATGAAATGGATTTTATGGAATACGCGAAAACTGCTTCCAAAAGAAGTGCTGAGCTTTGTGAAAAATGTGTCAATCAGTATAAAAGAAAATGAGCCATTATGGCTCATTTAATCTTTTTGTGAGATATCAAAGAAGTGATTTCTTTCAAGGAAAGCATTCAGTTCTTTTTTATTTTTTTTCTGATCACTTGTGTATTCAAAACTATCTAATTTTTCATAGGTGTCATCCTTTTTCTGAATGGCAACAATGGCAGGGAATGTTTCAATTTGATATGTGTTTTTGATCATCTGGGCAATATAGGAACGATATGAATTCTCATAAATCACTTTGTAAATGTCTTCAAATAGGATTCCATTATGTTCATAACTGATCTGTTTCAGAATTACTTCATCAAGATAAACACAGTCTTCAGAATCTTTGTCATAAAGAAATACATAAATAGTATCACTGTTTGTTTTCTCAAAAATCGCATCAATTTTCCTGTAACTGAAAGTTTCTGAATTGACGACCGTATTGGAATATCTGTGAAGACGGGACTGGGAGATTAAATAAGAGGCTCCCAAAAGAAGAGCAAAGATGACAAGAAAGAAGACACCTGTTTTCAGTATTTTTTTGATCATGTTATCACCTTTTTTATTCTAGCATATTTCAGTCAAAAGAAAAAGTTCAGTTTAATTGAACCGTGAAATATGTTAGAATATTGACAAAGGCGGTGAGCAATTTGAAAATGAAAAATACAGTGATCACCTTGATTTGTATTCTTGTCATTGTTTTTTTATTTTTTGTGAATGTTGGATTGAATATCAGTGGTCCGGCTCAAGCACAAAGGAGCAAAGATGATGAGGTTTATTCAAAAATTCAAAAACGCTTTCCACTTGTACAGGAAGTTCCGCGTCACAACTTTAAATATGTAACCTACAGTGCAGTAATCAATAATAAAGTTTATATCTTTGATTATGAAGGAGGACTCGTGATCGAGAAACCTTTTTCTGAGGAAAAAATTCAGTTAGTGACTCAGAAGATCAATAACGAATATGGTATAGAAAATGCCAATGTTCAGATTGGATATGGATATGAAAATGTGGTGCTTTATGTGGAAGAAGGATCTTATATGATTTATTTTGATTATGATACATTGGAAACAGTTTTTTATCATCGAGGTGACCTAGTATGAAAAAATGGTATGAGAAAAAATACTTCAATCGCATGTATTGGATATTTGAAGAATTGGAAAATCTAAATCTGAATCATACAGAAGCCTGTCTGATTCTTTTGATTCAGTATTTAAATGAAACAGATACACGGATTACATTTGATCTGTTGAAGAATAAATTGAGGATGAATGAAGAGGAAGTGGATACGATTCTTGGAAATCTTCATCAGAAAGGATACTTAGAGATCGAAGTATTGCCGGAAGGATTTTCAATATCCATCGATGGTTTATTTTCCAAGGAAAATGAACTTCATTTTGAATCTAATATCTTTGATTTGTTTGAGAGTGAGTTTAAACGTCCGTTAAGTTCATCAG
>CAMEUL010000033.1 GCA_945938205.1 uncultured Traorella sp.
AAATGCCTGATCTCCGATTCTTTCCATATCACTGATCATTTTCAAAGCACTGGATACCAAACGAAGATCACTGGCAACAGGCTGCTGTTCAAGCAAGAGTTTCATACATAAATGTTCAATTTCTCTTTCCTTCAGATTAATTTCATTTTCAATATCCACCACTTTTTCTTTAATTTCATCCTTTTTTGTTTTCATATTGGAAATCGCAAAAGTAATGGCTCCAATGCACAGATCGCCCATTTGTATCAGTTCATCATTCAGCTGTTTGAGCTGTTCATCATAACATTTTCTCATTTTATCCAAACCTTCCTGTAATATAATCTTCCGTCTTTTTATTTTCCGGCATGGAGAACAGTTTTTCTGTTTTGTCATATTCAATCAGATCTCCCAAAAGGAAGAAGGCTGTTTTATCTGAAATACGAGCTGCCTGCTGCATATTATGGGTTACCATAATAATGGTATACTTTTTCTTCAGATCCATGACAAGATCTTCAATCTTTGATGTGGAAATAGGATCCAAAGCACTGGTTGGTTCATCCATCAATAATACTTCTGGATTGACAGCCAAGGCTCGGGCGATGCATAATCGCTGCTGCTGTCCTCCGGACAGAGAAAGAGCACTTTTGTTTAAACGATCTTTCACTTCATCCCATAAAGCAGCCCCTTTTAGTGCTTCTTCCACGATCTGATTCAATTGTTTTTTATCTTTGATTCCATGCGTTTTGGGTCCAAAAGCTACATTTTCATAAATGCTCATTGGAAAAGGATTGGGTTTCTGAAAGACCATGCCCACTTTTTTTCTTAAACGATTGATATCAATTTTTGAATAAATATCCACATGGTCCAGTTCAACAGAACCTGTGATCTTACACCCTTCCACAAGATCATTCATCCGATTCAAGCATTTCAAAAAAGTAGATTTTCCACAGCCACTCGGTCCAATAAAAGCAGTGACTTGGTTTTCTTCAATTTCCATGCTGATATTTTTCAAAGCCTGAAAATCACCATAGTATAAATTTAAGTTTCTCACAGAGATCTTACTCATGTTGTCCTCCCATCTTCTTTGCCAGCAGATTTGACAATGCATTGATGACAATCACCAAAAGCAAAAGTACGACCGCTGTTCCATAGGCTTCTTTTACATATAATCCTTCACTTAATAATGCGTACATATGAACGGAAAGACTTCTTCCGGACAGCGTGACATTGGCAGCGATCTGTGGCAGTGTCCCCGCAGTATAAATCAAAGCAGCACTCTCTCCTACGATTCGTCCAATACTTAAAATGACACCATTCAAGATACCCGGCAAAGCACTCGGCAAAACAATTTTAAAAATAGTCCGAACTTTGCCGGCTCCTAAGCCATAGCTTCCTTCACGATAACTGTCAGGAACAGCCTTCAGTGCTTCTTCCGTGGTTCTCATGATGAGTGGCAAGATCATGATGGAAAGCGTCAGCACACCGGCAATCAGAGAATAATCCAATTTACAGAAAATACAAAGAAATAACATACCAAACAAACCAAAAATGATAGAAGGAATTCCACTTAATGTTTCCGTAGTCAAACGCACAACTTCCACAAACCGACTTCCTTTTTTCGCATATTCCACAAGATAAATCGCACTTCCAATGCCAAACGGCAAAGCAATCAGCAAAGATAAGACTGTCATGATCACCGTATTCACAAGTGCCGGTATCATCGATACATTATCCGAAGTATATTTCCATTCAAACTGTTTCAAAGACAAATTCGGGATTCCCTGAATCAGAACATAGGCAACCATGATGATCAAAATCGCCATGGTGAGAATTGCACTGATCTTCACAAATGCTTTTAAAACACTTGAAAGCTTATCCTTCTGAATAACTTTCAAATCATCCATCATGAAATCCTCCTTTTCAAAAAGGCAAAAGCCAAATTGATGATCAGAATAAAGAGAAACAAAACGACCGCTGTCGCAATCAAAGCTTCACGATGAAGATCTGTTGCATATCCCATTTCAAGAACAATATTGGTTGTCAGTGTTCTTCCTCCCGAAAAGATATCAAATGGCAAGATTGCTTGATTTCCAATCACAAAACTCACCGCCATCGTTTCACCAATCGCTCTTCCTAAGCCTAAGATCACGCCCGCAATGATCCCGCTTTTCGCAGCCGGCACACTGGCAAAGAACACACTTCTTTCATGTGTTGCACCTAATGCCAAGGCACCTTCATAATAAGCAGGATCCACTGCCTTCAAGCTTGATTCAGACACCGAGATGATTGTCGGCAATATCATGATTCCTAAAAGAAAGCCAGCCGTAAAAATACTCTTTCCGCTTCCACCCAGCAAGATTCTTAAAGCAGGAACAATGCATACAAGACCAAAAAAGCCATAAACAATGGAAGGAATTCCTGCCAAAAGATCAATAACAGATTTTAATTTCGGATAGACTTTTTTGGGACAGTAATAAACCAGATAAATAGCACAAAAAAGCCCAATCGGTACTCCAAACACAAAGGCCAGCAAAGTTACTTCAATGCTTCCCAAGATCATCGGAAGAATGCCAAAAACATCATTTAAAGGTTTCCAGCTTGTTCCAAAAATAAAATCTACCACACCTATTTTCATCATTGTGCCAAAACCATTCACAAATAAAAACGCACAAATCAGAAAAACACATAAAACAGAAGTGGATGCAATGGCTGTAAACAGCCACTGCATCGCTTTTTCTCTATAAGATTTCATTTTATTTCAGATCAGCGAAAGAAGTAATTTCACCTGTGAATATTTTGGTAATCTGTTCTGATGTACATCCTTCTATTTCAGAAGCATTGTTTACGATCACAGCAATTCCATCGATTGCAATTTTTGTAGATTGAACACCTTTGGCAATCTCACTGTCCTTCAGTTCGCGGCTAGCCATCCCAATATCACATAAACCGTCAATTGTATTGGTGACTCCCGTTGATGAATCTGACTGTTGTACATCGATCGTAACATTTGGATTTAACGCTATATAAGCTTCCTTCAGTTTTTCCATGACCGGTGTCACTGAGGAACTGCCTGCAACTTTAACCTTTCCGCTCAGATTAGAAGAAGTATATTCTCCTGTATTTCCCTCAGAAATATAACCAGCTTTTTCTACAACTTCCTGTCCCTGTTTGCTTAAGATGAAAGCCAAGAAATCATTGGCAACTTCACTCAATTCATCTTTTGTAACCACATTGAATGGACGGCTCACCTTATAAGTACCTGATTTAATATTTTCAACTGTAGCTTCAGCACCATCGATCTTTAGTGCCTTCACATCTGAGTTTAAAGATCCCAGTGAAATATATCCAATCGCATTTGGATCTCCGCTCACTGTCGTGATCATGACCGAAGTTGAATTTGTTTCTTCCGCTTTTTCATAAGTTCTATCTACCTTCTGACCGGATTCATCTTTCTGTTCAATGCCAAACAATTCAATGAATGCTCCACGTGTTCCACTTCCCTGTTCACGTGTCAATACATGAATCGTATCATCCTGCTTGACACCACAGGCACATGCCATCATCAGCAATCCTGCAATAAGACATCCTTTCATCAGTTTTTTCATAGTATTTTCCATCTCCTTTATCTACTACGCTTACGATTATAAAGATGACATGTAAAAGTGAAAGCATACCAAAGTAAAGATTGCGTAAAAAAAGCAAGAATTGAATCTTGCTTAGTTCTTAATATGTTGTTTTCTCTATAATGGTAATCTTACCGTTAGGGACACAGCTGATTCTATATAATGTACCTGAATCAACATGTTGAAGAAAAAACTTATACTCAGTAAAATTAATACCTTTTGAAAAATCTATAGGATCTGGGTTTCCATCATTTGAAGCAATATCATCAATTTCATAAGAAACAACTGAATTAGCATCTTTTGCAGTAAAAACAACTTTCCAAATATTGTAACCTTCATAAACTGTATCTCCTGGCCTCAAATCAAGCCCCGTTAGATTCTGATATACACTTCCAAATCCATAAAATGTATATAATCCTTCTTGAGTCAAATAACCAGCAATATCTTTTTCAAATTGTCCCCAAGTCAAACCTGTTTTATCCTGATCATCAATTGTTGCTTTTGCAGTTGCAATTTGAATATCATTCATATAAGTTCTGACGACAGTATACACTTTCGCATCATCGGCTTCATGAATGTATTTCAAAACAGAAGGAACAGCGACAGCCATCAAGACAGCCAACACTACGACAACAACAATGATTTCAATTAAAGTAAATCCTTTCTTATTCTTTCTCATAATACTATTCTCCTCAAGGATATTCTAACTTATTTAATAAATAAATCAATTCTTAATCATTTAAAAAACTTCTGATTTCTTCAATTCTTTTCTTTGTATCTTCATATCCAAGATCATACCATTTTCCTAGCTTATCACTATCTGTGGTATATCTTGTAATTCCCATATCCATACTTGGACGCAAGATGAGTGCTTTTCCTTCTTTTTCAAGATTTTTGATGCAATCCCACTGCTTTTGATAATTCAAATGACGGATACTCAGATCCTTCGCAACATAAGGTTCTTTGCGATAGATTCTCTTGGCAAGATTGACCTGCCATTTTCCGGCTTCTTTTCGCACATAGTTTTCTTCCTTAGTAGAGATGAAAACTACTTTTTCACAGCCTTGATTGATGGCACGTTCTACTGGGATCATATCAATGAGTCCCCCATCCATATAACGCTTGCCATCAATGACTACAGATCGTGTCAGCATCAGTAAAGAACAGGCTGCTTTCACGACAGAACCATCTTCACGATACATGGCTTTATTGAAGTATTCAATTTCTCCATTTTCAATATTATAGAGTCCCATTTCCAGTTCACAAGGATTGTTGCGGAATACCTCTATATCTAAAGGAGCTTTTTCTTCCACAAAATCATAAGTTGAATTAATTCCAAAAATCGTTTTTTCATGAAGGATCGGATACAATCCCACTGCTTCTTTACGGCAAGTTGAATCAACACCTGTAACTCTTAAACGGTCTTTTTGTTTTGAGACATAAGCTAACAGACAAAATGCACCGGCACTGATTCCTGCAGTATATGGAAATTCAATCCCATAATCCAAAAAGCATTCCAAAACTCCTGCGGTATAGGCAGCTTTCGTGCCTCCTCCTTCACAGATCAATCCGTTTTTACTCATAAATAACTCCTTACAATAACGGTGAAAATAAATTCAAAATCGAACGTAATATACGTAACAGCACATTGGTTTTCATATATTCTTCAATCGTGATTTCATGACATGAATCCAATGTTTTCAAAAAATCATCTCGACAGCTTTCAATCGCTTTTGACTTATACATCCAGACACCACATTCAAAATGCAGGAAATAACTGCGGTAATCCAGATTGATACTGCCTATGATACCCAGTTCATCATCAGAAACCAGTGTTTTCGCATGAACAAAACCAGGCGTATATTCGTAAATGCGCACATTGCTTTCAAGCAGTGTCTGATAATTAGATTTTGTTACCTGATTGACCAGTTTTTTATCAGGAATAGCAGGAACCATGATACGAACATCGATGCCATTTTTTCCAGCCAGTTCCAGTGAATCACGCATGACATTATCCAAAATCAGATAAGGTGTCTGTATATAAATATATTTCTTGGCACTGTGAATCAGATTCAGATGTGAACTTTCCCCAACGCTCTCATCATCTGTAGGTGAATCACTGAACGGTACTACATAGCCATCATCTTCAGCTTCAAAAGATGGAGTAAAATAAACATAATCACTCTTTTCATTGGCTCCATGATCCCAAAACTGTAAAAACATGATCGTAAGATTTGAAACAGCTTCTCCCTTTATCATGATACCCTGATCACGCCAATGACCAAATACCATTTTTTCATTCATATATTCATCTGCCAGATTGATACCGCCAGTAAATCCTACTTTATTGTCAATGACAGTAATTTTACGATGGTCACGATTGTTCATCTGAATAGCTAAACGCGCGGTGATTGGATTGAATATCTTGCATTGAATGCCTCGTTTCCGTAGTTTCGCATCAAATCCTTCTTTTACTTTTACAATGCATCCTGCATCATCATAAAGAAGACGAACATCGACTCCGGCTTTTGCTTTTTCTTCAAGAATATCCAGAATATCGTTCAACATTTTCCCTTCTTCCAGAATAAAGTATTCCAGAAAAATGAATTTTTCTGCTTTCTTCAATTCTGTAATCATGGTTTCATAGTATTTTTCGCCGCTTTCAATAAAAGTCGTCTGTGTTTTTTGATAACATGGATAACCTGCATATTTCATGAAGTAATTGGCCTGCTTGGCTGCCTCCAAACTTTCATTTTTGAGCTGATCCATGACCTCTTTCTTCTTAACAAGTAAGCCTTCTGTATGCTGTTTACTGTCTTTTACGGTCCTTCTCAGTTCCTTTGGCACTTTTTTTCCGCCAAACATGATGTATAAAAGACCTCCAAAGGTTGGGACAATCAGGATAATGGTGATCCATGCCAGCTTATATCCAGGATTATCATGCCGGTTATATATATAAATTACTACGAGAATACTGATGATTTTAAATACTACTGTAAGGGTCTTTGAATTCGCTGAAAGCAAAGACAAAAGCAAATACAGCAAAAACAATTCAAACAGAATTATATAAGCCGTCATCATTGGCTTGCTGAAAAGTGTATTAATCAGTCTCTTTTTCATAACTTCTCCTAATAACGCATATTATACCTCAATTTCGCAAGAAAAAAAAGTGCGAGTTATATATCAACCCACACAGATCACGCTCATAGCTAACAGCATTGTTGCTGAATAATATGTCAACAGATTTAAAAATTTCAAGATCTTAACTTTATCTTCATAGAAATACATAAACAAAAGGATAAAATCAGAAATGCAAAAAAGAAAAGCACCTATCATGATCTTTAAACAACTTAGATGATATTGAAAAATATCAATCCCTTTCACACAAAGCAATGACACAATAAAAGAATAAATCAGAATAGGAATTTTATGACCTTTCACATGAAATTTAGGATGTTTGGTCAGGAAAAAAGTAAAAATCATCATACCTATGGGTACTATCAGATCCTTGAAATGAAATTTCACGATCTGATCGATCGTCATGATAAAGAATAGATGCCCTAATACAAAAGATGATAAACCTAATATAAAATTTGCTGTTACATTTTTCTTTTCATCCAATCCTAAAAACACATCTCCAAGGAAGCAAAAAATAAAGGCAGCCATCCAGGTCCATGAAAATTGACCTTTCATATTGAAAAAAGCAGCCAATACAAAAACAAGACTGGTGAGCGCTTTGGCAGGTACATAATATCTGCGATATTTCTGATTGTAGCTTGTCACCATCAGAAGCGCAAAAAAAATGACATAAAAAATTATAAAAATGATCATAGTAATAAATCCCCTTTTCATTATGCCATAACAGCATATAAAAAGATAGCCCTTTCAGCTATCTTTTGCTTTCTTTGATCATTTTTTCAATATAAGGAATCCGCTGGTCAAAATCCTTGAAATCCGAAAGTTTCCACTCCCAGTTTGGAGAACCCGATGTCCCCGGTGTATTCATTCGACTTCTGGCATTCAGATTCAATAGATCCTGCATTGGAATGATGGCTAAATCAGCCAAAGAATTCAATGTGAAAGCGATAAAGCGATCGGCAATTCTCTCCTGATGATATCCGGCAGTATCCAGATAAATCAAACTCTTTCTCTTAAAGGAAGACGTCTGAGAGTTAAACCAGGAAATAATTGGCTGGTTATCATGCGTGCCTGTATAAGCCACCATATTTTTATGGTCATTGGCCAAAGGCGTTTGTGGATTGAAAGTAAACTGCGTCACTTTCATTCCCGGCAGATTGAAATAATCTCTTAATTCCAGCACTTCAGGTCGCAAATCACCTAAATCCTCTGCAATGATCTTCAATTGTGGAATTTTTTCATTCAAAGTTGTAAAAAGTTCATATCCGGGAGCTTCGACCCATTCACCTTCGATTGCTGTTGGACATGCTGTAGGAATTTTCCAGTATGTGTCAAACGCTCTAAAATGGTCAATTCGAATAGCATCAAATAGATCGGCATTGTAATTCAAACGATCCACCCAGAAATCAAAATCATGCTGTTTCAAATAATCCCAATCATAAAGAGGATTGCCCCAACGCTGTCCAGTTGCACTGAAATAATCTGGCGGAACACCTGCAATAAAGGTAGGATGTCCGTCATCATCCAAAAGAAAACTCTTCTGGTTGGCCCAAACATCTACACTATCAATTCCAACATAAATTGGTAAATCACCAATCAGTTCAATTCCTTTTGAATTAGCATAAGCCTTGACCTTTTTCCATTGCTGATACAGCTGATACTGGAGAAAGATTTCATAAGTAATCTCATTTTCCAAATTGCTGAGATCCATCTCGTGATTGATGATCCATGTTTTCTGACATTCTGGCCATTCATGCCAAATTTTCATATCATTCAGTTTCTTGAATGTCATGAAAACGGCATATTCCTGAACCCAGGACTGTGATGCAAATTTTTTGAATTTAGAATCCTTTTTAAAATTCTGAAAAGCTTCTTTGAAAAAAGGTTCCTTAAAAGCTCTGACACCTTCGTAATCCACTTTTTTCTTATGTGCATTCAGTTTCTTTGTTTTTTTAATTAATCCCTGTTTTTTCAATTCCTCTAATGAGATATAGAGATCATTCATTGCCTTTGAGGAATAAGGCTGATAAGGTGAATTCCCATATCCGACGGGATTAAGTGGCAGCACCTGCCAACATTTGAACCCACATGCCTGAATTCTATCAATGAAACGATAACAGTTTTCACCAAAATCACCAATTCCAAAATCACTTGGAAGTGAAGAAACAGATAATAATATTCCTGCTTTTCTCATAATGTCTCCTCTTACAACAAAAATATATCATTTCATTACTTTTCAAGCAAGAAAAAATAGACCTTATTCATTACTTTGTGTAAGATTAACAACCCATTTTTCTTTTCGTAAGAGATTTCCTGAAAGCATGAGTTTTAAGAGTTCCGTTGACTGTCCGATCACAAACATCAGATAAATGCTGATAGGAGTAAAATAAGCCAGAACGAACAATAAAGGAATGGTGAAAAGCCACATGAAACCACTATCCATAATAAGCGTAGAACGTGTATCTCCTCCGGCACGGACAATGAAATAATTTTGTGTATTTAGAGTATATAGAATAAAACAGAAGGAATGAATACGGATCATTGTCATGGCTACTTCCAATACATCCGGGCTAGCTGAAACATAGAGATATGGAATCGCATAGCTCATTAAAAACATCAGTACCGCAAAAAGACAAGCTGTCATGAAAGAAAAACCGACCATTTTATAACCATTTTCTCTGGCTTTCTCCAGATTGTTGGCTCCCAGTTGATGACTGACCACAACCGTCGTGGCAACTGCCATTCCGGCAAATAATGTGAAAAAGATATCTGTAGCTGTCGTAGTAATGGCATAACCACTCAATACATGAGCACCTCGTGTTCCATAAAACTTCAGCATTATTGCATTACCACTGCTCCATAAAATTTCATTCAAGCACAAAGGAGCAGCCTTGATAGAGATATTCTTCACTAAGTCAAAAGGAACATGGTGAAGTTCAAATAATTTGGTTTCAAAAGGAAACTGATTCTTGATCATGATGATCAACAACAGACTCATTTCCAAAATACGGGCAATCAGGGTTGCAATGGCTGCCCCTTGCACACCCATTTGAGGAAAACCAAATTGTAAACAATAATTGAAAAACGTATTGGTCAGCACACTAATGACACTGACATATAATGGGATTTTGGTTTCACCAATACAACGCATGGCTGAACTGATGGAAAGAGAAATTCCCAAAGGAAGAAAAGTGAAACAGGCAAACTGCAGATAAGTCACACCTGCTTGTATCAAAGCTTCATCGGTTGTAAAGAAATGCAGAATTTCTCTTGGAAAAAAGAAAGATGCGAAAAAGAAAGGTAAAATAATGAGATAAGAAGCCCAAATAGAATAACGGAAAGATTCCTTCATCTTGTTTTCATTTTTCGCTCCAAAATACTGCGCAATGAAAATACCTACGGCATTGACAACACCTAAGGTCC
>CAMEUL010000034.1 GCA_945938205.1 uncultured Traorella sp.
GTTCCCATTTCATTGGCAAGTATATAGGATAGTGTCGTTTTCCCCAATCCCGGAGGACCGTACAGCAAAACATGATCCAAAGCTTCATTTCTTGCTTTAGCGGCATGTACAAATATTTTCAAGTTTTCTTTTAAAGCTTTCTGGCCTACATATTCATCAAAATGCTGTGGTCGAAGTGTTACATCATCTTCATAATTCAGGCTTTCAGCCTGCATCAGTCTTTCATTCATACATTACATCCTTTTCAATAAGACGGAAAGCGCCATACGGATGGCTCCATCTGTGTCCTTATAGTCCTTATTTGAAATTTCATTCAGAACAGACTTGATCTCACCTGGTTTGTAACCTAAAGCAAGCAAGGCATCATGGGCATCCTGAAGATCCTGATTCATGATTTTCTTTTCTTCTTGAGGTACAGCTGCCAATTTCCCTTTTAGATCTAAAACGATCTGCTGTGCTGTTTTGGCCCCTACACCTGGACAGCTTTTCAAATAACTCAGGTCCTGATTATCAATGGCTTCCACGATTTTAGAAACCTGTCCAAAAGAAAGCATATTCAAAGCGGATTTGCATCCTAAACCCTTTACTTCAATTAGACGAAGAAAAAGCGCATAGGCTTCAACTTCCTTAAATCCATAAAGAAGCAGCGCGTCTTCTCTGACATGCTGATAGGTATGCAATAAAAGTTCACTTCCCAGTGCATACTGTTTTGGATCCGGTGTATAGATTTGATAACCAATACCATGATTCTCAAGAATCACTGTATCATTGGTTGTGGCAGCCACTATTCCTCGAACAAAAGCAATCATACAAAATCCTCCACATCTATTTTATCACAGTCTAATAATTCTTTGAATGAAAGAATGCGGCGATCACAAATTTTGATGAGTTCTTTCTGATCTGGTTCCCACACTTCATCATAAACTCCTACAACCTTAAAACCGGCATTTTTTGCACATTTTGCAGCTGATAGCACATCTTCAAAAACAACACATCCTTCAACACTGCAGCCAATTCCCTCTGCACAAGCAAGATAAATTTTAGGGTTTTCCTTGTTGGCACCTACATCCAAGGCTGTTACGATTTCTTCTATATAAGGGAGAATTCCCAATCGTTGTAGAGCAACGTGCGCACATTCATACTGACAGCTTGTAGCAATGATACATTTTCCATTTTTTGCGCATTTTTGAACAAATTCAAGGGCAAATGGTTTTAGTTTTAATGTATTCATATATGCATGATGTGACATATCTTGCCAGTCTTTCTGAATTTCTTCTATTTCTTTGTTGACACCCAAAACATCCCGGAAATAATAGGCACATTCAAGAAATGTCAGTTTCTTGATTTCATCCGAATATTCACGTTTATACTTGATTCCATGCATTGCCATATACTGCTTATCAATATCCAGCCACAAGCCAAGGGAATCTAAAAGCGTCCCATCCAGATCAAAAATAAATCCTCTCACAGTTCAATCTCCAATCCGACAGGAGCATGATCACTGCCCAATTGATGGGTGTAGATGCATGCATCTTTTACTTTTTCTTTTAAGCATTCACTGATGATATAATAGTCAATTCGCCATCCAATATTCTTTTCGCGTGCTTTAAAACGATAGCTCCACCATGAATATTCTACTTTTTCCGGATAAAGATAGCGATACGTATCAATCATTCCACTATTTAAAAGTTCACTCATCTTTGCTCTTTCTTCATCAGAAAAACCTGCATTTTTACGATTTGCCTGTGGATTTTTCAAATCGATTTCCTGATGAGCTACATTAAGATCACCACATAAGATCACAGGCTTTTTGGTTTCAAGCTCTTTCAGATAATTTCTGAAGGCATCTTCCCAAACCATTCGATACTCCAAACGTGTCAATCCTTCTTTACTGTTAGGCGTATAACAGTTTACTAAGTAAAAATTCTCATATTCGCATGTCAGTACTCTTCCTTCCTGATCATGTTCTTCAATACCAATTCCTTTAGTTACTGACAAAGGGTGAATCTTTGAAAAAGTGATTACTCCGGAATATCCCTTCTTTACAGCGCTGTTAGAATAGATTTCATAATCCGGCATATTAAATTCCAGTTGGCCGTCTTGCATTTTACTTTCCTGTATACAGAAAACATCTGCATTCATTTCTTTAAAAAAATCATAAAAGCCCTTATTCACACAGGCTCTGATTCCATTTACATTCCAGGATACTAACTTCATAAATACCTCCAAGTCTTGTCAATATATTACCATGACTGACTTTTCTTTTCAAATATAAGAAAAAGATAGCTATTGCTATCTCTATTCTACAAATTCAAATTCTGTATTGCACAGTTCAATGATATCTCCATCTTCACATCCTGCATCACGAAGTGCTTGATCAACGCCCATAACACGCATTTTACGGGCAAAACGCTGATCTGCTTCTTCTGTGTTGAAACGAGTAGCATGGAATGCTTTCTCTATTTCATCCCCTTCAAGACGCCATCTTCCATTTCCTAAATTCTTGATGGTAAAAGCAGGCTGAGGTTCTTCAAATTTATAAAGTACACCTTGAGTTTCCACATTCTGTTCTTCATCAAACATTGGGAAAGTATCGGTTTTATCCAAAAGATCTGCACAGGCATAAAGTACCTGTTCCAATCCTTCATCGATAATGGTGGTCGTTTCATAAACTGGAACATCTGGATAAGTTTCCTTGAAACGTTTCAAATTTTCTTGTGCTTGGTCTAGATCCATTTTATTGGCAACCACGACTTGAGGTCTTTCCAATAAACGATATTGATAGTTTTCAAGTTCTTTGTTGATGATCTTGTAATCCTCTATAGGATCTCTACCATCATTCGCTCCCATATCGATCACATGAACTATGACACGGCATCTTTCAATATGGCGAAGAAATTCATGACCTAATCCCTTACCTAAAGAAGCTCCTTCAATAAGTCCCGGTAAATCAGCCATGACAAAGCTTCTACCATCAGGTACCTGAACCATTCCTAGGTTCGGTTTGAGTGTTGTGAAATGATAATCTGCAATTTCAGGTTTTGCGGCACTTACCACAGAAAGCAGCGTACTTTTTCCCACACTTGGAAAACCGACCAGGCCAACATCTGCCAAGACCTTCAACTCTACAATGACATCGCGTTCATCACCAAATGATCCCATTTCACAGTACTCAGGAGCAGAATTGACACTAGTACGGAAATGAAAGTTACCGCGACCGCCTTTTCCTCCAGCACAAATCACTGCGCGCTGATCCTTATGAGTCAGATCAGCTAAAATCGCTCCTGTTGCTTCATCCTTAATGATCGTACCTAATGGAACTTTCACGATGACATCATTGGCATTGGCACCATGCATCTTTTTTGGTTTTCCCTTTTCGCCATCCTTCGCAACAATCTTGCGTGAATAGCGAAGATCAAGCAAAGTAAATTTTCCTGTATCTGTCTCAAAAATCACACTTCCGCCATTTCCTCCGTCACCACCGGAAGGTCCACCTAATGGTACATATTTTTCTCGTCGGAAGGCAACGATTCCGTCTCCTCCCTTTCCTGCCTTGCAATGCAGTTTTACACGATCTACAAACATAGCCGCTCCTTTCTTTCAGGTACTGTTAAGAAAAAGAAAATCTCCATATGGAGATTTTTAAGCCTGTGGATAAACAGATACCTGTGTTTTGTTCTTTCCTAATCTTTCATAGCGAACAATACCGCTTGCCTTAGCAAACAAAGTATCGTCACCACCGCGTCCAACATTCAATCCTGGATGGATCTTTGTTCCACGCTGACGATAGATAATGGAACCACAGTTTGTAAATTGTCCATCTGCTTTCTTTGCACCTAAGCGTTTAGAATGGGAATCACGACCGTTCTTAGTAGAACCTACTCCCTTTTTAGAAGCAAAGAACTGAATATCTAAACTGAATTTCATGAGTACACCTCCTGTTTGACTTGTATATAAGTTGAGTAATTCTCCTCAAGAGTGAGAAACTGAATCAGCATTGTTTTGAGTATGATCTGACACGTTTCATCCTGAGGTGTTATGACTTTGATCTGTATCAGGTTATCCACTGATAACATGACACTGTCCGGAGTCATTTCATCTAAAGCATTCAATGTTCCAAAAGCAATAGTTGAAGCACCTGCACATACCAGATCCTTTCCTTTTACGTCTGAATTGGCATGCCCTGAAATGGAAACTTCTAATATTTTCTCATCTTTTGAAACAACGTTAACGTTTACCATTTTTATCCTTCGATAGATTCAACAGTTAACTTTGTGTAAGGCTGTCTGTGACCCTGTTTGCGGTGAGAACTTCCATCTTTACATTTGTATTTAAAGATGATGATTTTCTTGTCTTTACCCTGTTTTTCAACTTTCGCAACAACTTTAGCACCCTTAACATAAGGAGTTCCTACTTTTGTTGTTCTGTTTGAGTAACAAACGACCTTGTCGAATTCTACAGTATCGCCTACATTTGCATTCAGCTTTTCAACGAAGATTGTAGATCCTACTTCACATTTCACCTGTTTTCCACCAGTTTCAATAATTGCGTACATTCGTTGCACCTCCTTTTTTTTCTTGACTCGCCATAAAGGGGACTTCTGTCTTGACCCTGTTCTGAGCGGTTGCACCCAATATAAGGGAAACAACACACGTATGTTATCATAAGATAGGTTTTCCGTCAATCATTTTTTTAAAATACTCTTGATTTATAGGCATTTTTTCAACTTTTTCGTCTTTCATTATAAAGTTCTTATGAAGCATTTATGACCAGCACTATTTTATCATTATTAAGTATTTGTTTTAATATAATTTATTAATATATTTCGTCTTCCTTAAACAATTCATTGTCCATGTTCTGTTCGATCATTGGAAGATCCGGTAATTCTTTCAGACTTTCGAGTTTAAAAGCATCCATGAATTCCTCTGTTACCCCATAAAGGAAAGGTTTACCAGGAGCATCTGTTCTTCCACATTCACGAATCAGGTTTCTTGCCAACAGTTTTCGGATCATCATGTCACAGTTTACACCACGAATTTCTTCGATTTCAATGCGTGTTAAAGGCTGTTTATATGCGATAATGGCAAGTGTTTCCAGAGCTGCTTGGGATAAAGTGGATATTTTGTTGGATGAAAAAAGCATTTCGGCTGCTTCATGAATCTTTTCTTTAGATATAAATTTGTAACGTTCACCATAATAAACACATTCAAATCCATGCTCATCTTTCAAGTATTCTTGCATGATCTCTTCACACAAAGATACAAGTTCATCTTCACACATTCCACAGCATTCCATCAGTTGCTGACGTGTGACTCCTTCATCTCCGCTTAAAAAAATCAAGCCTTCGATTACACTACATTTTTCATTCATCAATATCATCCCCCTTTATGATCCATATTACATCATTACTGTCTATTGTATAGGATATTTCCTGAAACTTGATCATATCTAAAATAGCCATAAATGTAACAATGACCATATGTTTGCTAGTTGCATCGCTGCAAAGTTCTTCAAAACTCATCTTCCCTTTGAAATCTTTCAGACGAGTCTGTATCTGTTCAACTCTTTCTTCAACACTAAGTTCCTTGACCGTCATTTTTGTTTCCAAAGGATTCTGCAAAGCGATCCTTCGAAGCACTTTATTCATGGCTTTCATCAGATCATAAGGAGATCCGCTTAAATCTTCCTCCTTGACCGTTTTCATCCATTGCTGAGCTTCATTGCTTAAAGGACGTGTGAAAGAAAGCATACGAGATTCATAGTTTGGTTTCAAGGTTTCACTTGCCTCTTTATAACGTTGATACTCCAAAAGACGTCGTACGAGCTGATCACGATGGTCTTCCTCATATTCTTCTTCAATAACTACCTTTTCCTTAGGCAGCAGTTTTTTGCTTTTGTATTCTAAAAGACCGGATAGTTCACTCAAAAACTCACTTGCAATATCCAGATGCATCTCTTCCATTTGATTCAGATAATGAAGATATTGATCACATAAAATATCCATGTCTAAGTCAAAAAGATCAAGTTTGTTTTCCTTGATTAGATGATACATGAGGTCCAATGGTCCATCAAATTGATCCAGAGTCACAGAAAAATGCATAAATGTCCTCCACTTGTGGTATTATATCAAATCTTTCCAGTTTCTTCAAATGAACATGAATCCCTTTTATGAAGTTTGCTTTATTCTATTTAATCATTAAATATTCTTTACTTACTTATTATAAAAAAGGCCATAAAAAATGGCACAATTTCATTATTATTTCGTATAAATATTGGTATCAAACATCAGCCGTTTCATTTCTTTAAGATCAAAAGGTATATATGGATAAAGATAACAGTGTTTCATAATGTTTGTATGAAGCAATAGAAAGAAATGAAAAAGAACACCTAAAGCAAAACCAAACGTATGGAAAAGCAAAGTCAGCAATGTCAGGATCATTCGCATCAGTTTGTTGGCTAAAGCTATTTCATAGGAAGGTGTCAAAAAATTTCCAAGATTACTTAAGGCAACCAGCAAAAGAATTTCTTTTGTATAAGCACCTAATTCGATTCCAAAATCACCCAAGACAAATACTACCAAAAATCCCATCATAGCATTAATAAGATTCGGTGCATACAGAAATGATTGTCGCACCCATTCAATCAAAATTTCGCAAATGAATATCTGAAAAACAATAAATTGCCATTGTGTGGAAGAAGTTATTTCATGGATCATCGGTCGATTGGTCATCATACAAAGCACAATAAACGGTAGCAAATACACACTGATGAAAACACCACTCAAACGGATCAGGCGAGTAAAAAAGGCAACAAAAGGAGTCTGTGTATACTCCTCGATCTGTTGAAGCTGTTCAAAGAAGGTCGATGGCAAGATCATGCAACAAGGCATATTATCAACTAAAAGAATGATACTTCCCTGCATGAGATGAATGGCGCATATATCCGGTCGTTCTGTATAGCGTACATGTGGGTAAGGATTCATTGTTTTGCCATACAGTACTTCCACAAGATTCCGTTCATTATTAATTTCAATCGTTGTGTTTTTTTTCAGTCTATCTTTAAGATCCTGTAATAAATCCGGATCTGCTTTACCTTTGATGTAACAAATGGCAAGATCATTTCGGGTCATTTTTCCTTCCTGAGAAATTTCTATGATCAGATTTGATGTTCTGATCCTACGGCGAATCAGTCCGGTATTCAACAAAATATTTTCTGTAAAGGAATCATGACTTCCTCGAATGCTTTTTTCCACATTCGGATGTTCTATACCACGATTTGGATAATTGCGAGTTTCTAAAGCATATACCTTGTCCTCAAGAAAAATCAAACACTGTCCACTTAAAAGCAGAAATTCAGCTTTATCATACTGTTCTATTAATGAACTTGAACCATTAAAAAAACATAAAGGAATTTGATCTTCACTCATTAAGAATCCTTGAATGATGGATGTGATACTTTCACTGGAAGTCAATGATGACAGAAACATCATGCGAACAGATTGATTTTTTAATATCACTTCATGTTTGACCAGATCAAAAGATTCTAATTCCCACAACTTTTCAATCATGAGAGCGAAACAGGATGGCAATCCAAAAAGCAACAAAGATGGCAAATGAGATTCCGCTTGCGCTTTTATCAAAAACACCTGTAAAAATGCCAATCCATCCTTCATTCTCTGCACTTTTTAAAGCCGCATGGGTTAGAGAATGGCCAAAGGAAGTAATGGGAAGGTTTGCTCCCATACCACACCATCGAATCAAAGCATCATAAATATTAAAGGATTCAAGAAGACTTCCTAAAATAACCAGCATGCTAGTTATATGTCCCGGTGTCAGTTGAGTACTGTCATAAATCAATTGTGCAACCATGCAAAGCAAGCCGCATAAGAGAAATGCATTAAGATAGATCATCCTATTCGCTCCTTTCTATACAGATGGCATGAGCAACAACCGGAATTGACATTTTCTGCTGTGTCAGGAATACATTTAGCAAACACCCTGTTGCCACAAGAAGAATCCTTTTCATTCTTTTTTCTTTTAAATCAGCAAACAATTTAGAAAGCAGGACAATCATAGAACAACCGCAACCGCTACCACCACAATATACATCCTGATGATTTAGATCATAAATCATGATTCCACAATCGTTTAATTTGCTGTCTAGCGGAAATCTTTTTTCCTCCAGCATTTCAGCCAGCATTGCATAGCCAATTTTACCAAGATCTCCTGTAACAATCAGATCATAATCATCAAATGTAGTCTGTGTATCTTCAAAATGATCTAAAATGGTCTGATAAGCTGCTGGTACCATAGCTTTTCCCATATCATTTACATCCTTGAAATTCCAATCCACTACTTTGCCGACAGTAAAAGATGTCACTTTTAAATCACTTTTCTCATTGGAAAGAAGTACTGCACCACTTCCCGTCACAGTACTTGTCGAGCACTCTCTTTTTTGGATCCCATATTCATTTGGATAGCGGAACTGACGTTCACTCGCTTCTGTATGAGAACTTGTAAAACCTAAAACATTTTTCAGTTTCAGATGCTCCACAGCAATCGCACATTCGCCAAGAATCAAAGCACTGTTGGAACAGGCTCCATAGAGACCGATAAAAGATGCATGCAATTCACTTGCAAGATAATTGGAACATAACTGATCGATCAGATCTCCGGCATAGACCAAATCGGGTTTGATTTTATTCAGACATTTTTCGACACTGATCCGATTCATGTGAATCTCAGCTTGTTCAAAAGACTTTTCATTGAAATAAGGATCATTGCATACATTTTCAAAGTAATCGCCTAAGGGTCCTTCTTTTTCTTTCTTTCCAACAACGACTGCCTGATTTTTTACGTATACATTATTAAATGTAAAGGTCGTCATAACAGTGAGATCCCATAGCGTATCAATGAGAAAACGATTGCACTGACAATTCCATAAGTAATAACAGACCCTGCAAGTTTAAACATATTGCTTCCTATTCCATAAATTAACCCTTCTCTTTTACATTCCATTGCAGATGAAGTCAATGCATTGGAAAATCCGGTAATAGGTACAAAGAAACCAGCTCCTGTTTTTTTGGCCATTTTGTCATATACTCCAAATCCAGTAAATACTCCCGCTAAAAGAATAAACAAAAGAATTGTCAATATTGTTGCATTCTCCTTCGAAAAATACATAGTCAGACCATCCTGGATCAATTGTGCCAAAACAGCCATAAGGCCACCACTTATAAATGCCATAATTGCATTTCTTGTTTTTTTCTGTGGTATTTTATGACGAGATGAAAATTCATTCAAACGTGACTGTTCCATAAAAAAACCTCCTTGCTGCTAGTATGAGCAAAAAGGTTTTGATTACTCCATTTTATTCCTAAGTTTCTTTAAAATCTGTTTTTCCATCCTTGATATCTGTACTTGAGTACAATATAGACGCTCCGCAATCTCACTTTGCTTATAACCAAGTGAATAGCGAAAATATAGAATGAGACGTTCATTCTTGTCTAATAAGGAAATTTCATGATTCAATCCGATTTTTAAAAGTTCATCTTTTTCTTCCATCTTCACTTTGTCATTCAAAGTAAGCTTTTTCCCATCATTTTCATGAATTTCATCATCCAAACGATGTACATACTGATGTGCATCAAAACTGATATATACATCTTCAAGAGAGATACCGGACAACTGTGACAGATCTTCATAGCTTGGTTCATATCCATTCATGCGAAAAAACTCTTCCCGTATATGAAAAAGCTTGCTGTAGTTTTCTTTAATGGATCGAGAAATCCTCATTGGACCCTCATCTCTGAAATAACGTCGAATTTCACCCAGTATAATTGGAATAGCATACGTTGAAAACTGAAGATTTTTTGAAAGATCAAATGCATTTAATGCCTTCATGAGTCCCACACATCCAATTTGGATCAAATCTTCTGAATTAGATTTGTTGGCAAATCGTTTCATGCAAGTGTAGACAAGCCCCATATTCTTTTCCACAAAGACTTCCTTGGCCATTTCATCGTTGTTTTGAATGAGCAGAATTAATTCCCGATTATTCAGTTTTGTGAAGTTGTTTTTGGATGACAACACTTGTGCCTTCTTTCAGACAGGAAATGACATCAAAACTGTCAGAAAAGGTT
>CAMEUL010000035.1 GCA_945938205.1 uncultured Traorella sp.
GTGTTGCATTTTCCACTAGATTCAGTATGTAAATTTTCTTTCCCTTTGCTTCAAGAGCTGTCTTTGAGAATTCTTCTTGAATTGAAAGAATCGCTTCTTTTTTGATGGTGGTATTTGCACCATCAACCAATATCATATCCGTATAATTTCTCTCTTTGACACGAGCACAAGTATCACACTGTTCACAGGCAAATCCTTTTTCATCACACAAAATACTCTGTGCTAGGAAAATAGCTGCATCCAATTTCCCACAACCGCGATCGCCATAAAACAAAAAGGCATGTGAAAGTTTATCATTCAAAAGTGAATTTTCAAGTATTCTGTAAGCTATTGGCTGATTCTTTTTCAGTTTTTCTCTCATTTGGAAATCGTCTCCAAAACAATCTTCATCGAATCTTCTACGACTTTATCCACATTCTGTGATGCATCGACCACATGCATACGGTGACGATATTTTTTGAGAACATGTTGATATCCTTCACTGACATCTTTATGAAAGGTATTGGTTTCCAGATCTAGACGATCTTTAAAGGCACGACTTTCGATGCGTTTCAGACCTTCGTCATATTTCAGATCCAAGAAGATGGTCGTATCCGGAAAATGTCCTTCGATTGCAAACTGATTGATCGTATAAACATTATCAATTCCCAAATGGCGTGCATAGCCTTGGTAAGCCAGAGATGAATCAATAAAACGGTCACAAATAACGATTTGCCCTTTATTGATTGCAGGGATTACTTTTTCTACAAGATGCTGACGGCGACTGGCCGCATAAAGCAATGCTTCTGTTTTCGCATCCATGGCAGTATTCTTCGGATCAAGAATTACATCACGTATCTGCTCTGCAATATCAATTCCGCCAGGTTCTCTTGTATAGATGGCATCATATCCCAATTCCTGAAGTTTTTTCTGAACCAATGTAGAGATGGTTGTTTTTCCGCTTCCATCCGGTCCTTCAAATGTGATAAAATATCCTCTCATACAAGTACTCCTTCTTGATAACATAATGATTATATCACAAGAATCAGCGGAAACATAGGCTGTTTTCATATGACTCTATATAAAAAAATAATGTGAATCTCATATAGCTATTTCGCATAAAGACTCACATTCTATTCTACATTAATATCCATTCCACCAGATTCGATCCGGATATGGTATATGAGCTGTAAAGTCGCCTCCTACCCAATCATCACTGGTGGCAGGATCTCCATTATATTCCAATCGTTCCCATTTCTGTGTTGTAATATCCCACTTGAATACTTTTCCACTGGCAAGATCAGCATAACGCATCTTGGTTACATTTGCTTTTTCTACTAAAGCAATTACTTTAAAGTTAGAGAGTCCTTGTTCTACAAGAAGATCATAAATAGCTCGGATCCTCGTTTTTGAAGGATCTGGAGCATCACCTTTACTTGAAATAGCCTCGTAAGTGATTAGATCTCCACTGCTGTAGGCATCTCCACTGGCATATTCTTTCACTGCAACGGTTTGAACAGCATTATAAAAGGCATGTGCATTGGCATACATTTTGGCTTCATCTGCTTCATGCAGATATTTTAAGACAGACGGTACACTTACCGCCATCAAAACAGCTAGCACAACTACAACAACCATGATTTCTATAAGTGTAAAACCTTTTCTATTCATAACTTGCCTTCTTTACTTACCCATTATCTCATTTTTTTACGGTATTTGACAAGTTGATCTTTTGATTCATAATGTCCGATTCCCTGTTCATTGACATCCTGCATCGGACTCATTTCAAATCCTTTTGTCAGCGATTTAGCACCTGCCTGTGAAACGGCTTCTGCATAGACCTCTTTTACGAAATATCCTTCTTTTTCTTTTTCATCCAAAAAATGAGCGAATGCTTTACCCATATCTTTCATACAGCTTTGTCCACGATATTTTTCATCGACGGCAATGGTATAAAGGTAAATGATGTTCTCTCCTTTTTGCATTCCAATATTCTGCAGTTCTGAGAAATGTCCACCATTCAGATAATGTTTTTTTTGTTCCTCATCGATAAAAATAACTGTAAAATAACCTGCCAGTTGATTGGTTTCTTCGTCAATGCTGAAAAACAGACCTTCTTTGGATTTTTCATAAAGACTTCTGACATACTCTGGAGAAAGATAGTCATTTCCCGTTGGAGGAAACAGAATGTTCTCCAGTTTTATCATTTCTTCAAACCAATAAGCAGTGACTTCATCATTCACAAGCGTCTTCAGTTTCATAACAATCACGATAAGCTGTATTTCCTGCTTCTTCTACAACCCATTCTCCTTTCTTGTCAACAAGAATGCTGACAGAACAATTTTCAACACCTCGTGGATTAGCGGCATCCATCAGTGCCTCCCGCACCTTTACGTCCAGAGATGAGAGCAGCGTAATGATAGCTCCGCCATGACTGACAACAAGCACATTGCCATCTGGTGTGTTCTGACGAATTTCTTCCAAAGCTGACATCACACGCTTTAAAAGCATATTCATGGTTTCACCACCCAGATCCACAAAGCCTTCTGCCATTTTCTCAAAACCTAATGAAAACAGTTTCTCTTCACTGTCTCCCTCAATGCTTCCAAAATTGAGTTCCTTGAGTTTTTTTGTAGGATAAATCGGCACATCTCTTCCTTCAAGGATCAGCTGAGCTGTATCCATGACTCGTTCGCTTGTGGAACAGTAACAGCTGACAAAAGGAATCATTTTGAGTCCTTTTCCGACTGCTTTCGCCTGACGTATTCCTTTTTCTGTCAGAGGAGAATCACACCATCCCTGTATCTTATTCTGTACATTAAACAGCGTTTCTCCATGACGAACGATATAAATTCTCAACATATGATTTCCTTTCTCCATTCTTCCAGATCCTGCTCGATCTGTTTTCTAAAATCTTCTTGAGTAATATCATACCAATGCACATTCATTTGATGATTGAACCAAGTGTATTGTCGCTTGGCAAAATTTCGGGAATTCTTTTTGATCAGTGCTACAGTTTCTTCTACTGTTGCTTCTTTTTTAAAATAAGCTTCCCATTCCTTGTAGCCGATTCCTTGAAGTGATTGCAGTTTAAAATCATCCATTGAAGTAATAAGTGAAGACACTTCTTCTAAAAGATGATGATTCATCATCACATCTACTCTTTCATCAATACGCTGATAGATATAGTCTCTATCTGCCGTGAGTCCAATCACAAATGCATCAAAAACAGGCTGATGATTCTGTCTTTCTTCTGCTTCGCTTTTCTTGTTTCCCATGTGGGCACGCATCAGAGCTCTTTCGATTCTCTTTCGATTATTTTTATGAATTTTTTCAAGGGATGCTGGATCTACGATACGCAACATGTTCCAGCATTCATCCTCACTTCTTGATTTTAGAAAGGCTTCAAAATCTTCATCCTTTTCTTCATCATTGAATTCATAATCATAATAAAGCGATTTGATGTAAAGTCCGGTTCCACCACAAATGATTGGAATCTTATGTTGTTTGACTAGTTCATGAATAATCTTGCGGGCTTCTTTCTGGAAAATCATCACATTGAAGTCATCTTTATAGGAGCAGTAATCGATCAGATGATGTTTTACGCCCTGCATTTCTTCCGGCGTTACCTTAGCAGTTCCCACGCTCATTTCACGATAAACCTGCATGGAATCTCCACTGATGATTTCAGTGTCAAACTTTTTCGCAAGTTGAATGCTGAGAGAAGTTTTTCCTACACCGGTAGGTCCAACGATCAGAATTATTTTTTCCATGTTCCACCTCGATAGAAATCTTTCTCCAACTGTTCATCTGATATGCAGATCATAGTCGGACGTCCGTGTGGACAAGTAAACGGCTGTTCACATTTTTTCAGATCTTCAATCACCTGTTTCATTTCTTCCATGTTCAGATTTCGATTAAAACGAATACTTGTATGGCAGGCAAGAGATGCCAGAGTTGCTTTTCTGAGTCCTTCGGCTTCAATTTTCTGATGATCGAGATAATAATCAAAAATGTCGTGCATGAACTGTGACAGATTCGTATCTTTCAGCCAAACAGGAATTTCACGAAGAATCACTGCATCTTCTCCAAAGCACTCACATTTCAACTGCATATGGGCAATCATTTCATTGATATCTTGTATCTGAGCCATGATCTGTGGTGTTACACGTATGACTTCCGGAATCAAAAGTGACTGCATTTCGCAGTTTCGAAACAAATTCTTTTTCAGTACTTCATAATGATATTTTTCCTGGGCTGCATGCTGATCAATGATATAAAGACCTTTTTCTCCCTGAGCAAGAATATAATTGCCATGGAATTGTCCGATCAGCGTCAATTCAGGAAAAGAAGGATTGACAGGTTCACTGATTTTTTCCTCAAAATCCATTTCTTTTCCAACAGTTCTTGGTTTTTCTTCTTTTATTTCGTCTTTGATATCTTCTTTTGTTTCATAGTTCACAAAGCTTTCTTCCATCTTTGGAAGATATGTATCTTTTGTCAGATACATCTCCATTGTTGGCATTTCCACTTTTACTTTTTCTTTAACCGGTTCAATTTCTGGAACCTGAAGATTTTCACGCAATGCATTTCGCAAGGCCCTGAAAATAAAATCCTCTAGCTGTTTTTCTTTGGAAAGACGGACTTCCCATTTGGAAGGATGCACATTGACATCTAACAGTTGCGCATCCATTTCAATATTTAATACCACAATTGGATATCTCTCCGATGGCATATAAGCATGATAAGCATCCTGAATGGCTTTGTAGATCCTTGGATGACGAATCATTCGATGATTCATGGTAATATACATATAGTATTTGGTAGCACGTGTAATATTTGGCTGCACAGCATAGCCTTGAAGATGATAATCTTCATCTTTCGCATCAATTTGAATGGCACCTTTTGCTGCCTCTCTTCCAAAAATCTGAAAGATCACTTCTTGAAGATTTCCTTTACCGCTGGTCTTAAATGTTTCCACATGGTTATGGGTCAGCACAAAAGAAATCTCTGGATATGCCAAGGCAAATTTCTGGATTACATCACTGATCAGTGAAAATTCATATTGTGTAGTTTTCAGATGTTTGTAACGAGCAGGTGTTTTGGCGAAAAGATTTTCAATGTCAATCTGGCATCCTTTGGGTGTTGAGAATGTCTGATAGGCTATTCTTTTTCCATAATGTACTTGGATCAAGGTAGATTCTATGCCATTATTGGCTTTTAATGTGACCTCACTCACAGAAGCAATCGAAGGAAGTGCTTCTCCACGAAATCCTAATGAATGAATATTCCAGAGATCGCTTTCCTCTTTGATCTTGCTGGTTGCGTGTCGTTCAAATGCCAAAGCACAGTCTTCAGCGTCCATTCCATCACCATCATCGATGATGGTAATCTTGGAAAGTCCTCCTTCCAACACATGAATCTCGATATGTTTCGCATGGGCATCAATGGAATTTTCCACACATTCTTTCACAATTCCCATTGGACGTTCTACAACCTCACCGGCAGCAATCATATTGGTGATATGTTCATTCAACTGAGTGATCTTACTCATTCGTATCTCCTCTTCTGTCTCGGATTCTTTCCTGCAGACTATAAAGAACCTCCATTGCCTGTTTTGGACTCAAAGAATCTACATCCATGTTTTCAATCTGTTCGCATAACTTCTTTTCAAACAGATTCTCTTCTTTTTTAAATTTAAAAGCACTGGCTTGGTGGAGATCCACCTGTTTTTGACTTTCCAGTCCTGCCAGAATCTGATTGGCTCTGTCCAAAATAGAATCCGGAAGTTTTGCCAATCGAGCCACATTGATCCCATAACTCTTGTCTGCCTTGCCAGGAACCACTTTATATAGGAAGGTCACATGATCATTTTCTTCATGCACTTCCACATGCAGATTTCTGATGGAATCTGTTTCAAGAGATGTCAGTTCATGATAATGCGTTGAAAAGAGTGTTTTCGCATGAATGGTCTGATCAATGTATTCTATCATGGCATGTGCCAATGACATTCCATCATAAGTGGATGTTCCACGTCCGATTTCATCAAACAGGATCAAAGAGTTTTCTGTAGCTTCCTGTAGCGCATGATTTGCTTCGATCATCTCAACCATGAATGTAGACTGACCGCTCATGATATCATCACTGGCGCCAATGCGTGTGAAAATCTTATCGAAAACCGGAAGTTTTGCTTTTTTAGCCGGAACAAAGCAACCAATTTGTGCCAGGATGACAATGGTTGCAATCTGACGCATAAAGGTGGACTTTCCTCCCATATTGGGACCGGTAATAATATATATGTCTTCTTGCTCATTCATGACAAGTGAATTTGGAATATATCGGTTCTGTTTTAAAATCTTTTCGAGGATCGGATGTCGGCCATCTATAATTTCAATCGTATGACGGTTGCTGAATTCCGGTCGTACATATCCGTTTTCATTCGAAACAACAGCCAATGAATACAGACAGTCAAAAACAGCACAGCTGTAGGCACATTCATGCAGTTTTGTAAGATATTTCTTCATATCTTCGATCAGTTCATTAAATAAGGTGATTTCCAATCGAATGGCTTTTTCCTGCGCATGAAGAATTGCGTCTTCCTTATCCTTCAGTTCCTGTGTCACATATCGTTCACAGTTGGTCAGTGTCTGTTTACGAACATAACCATATTCTTCTTTTACAAGTGGCACATTTCCTTTTGACACTTCAATATAATATCCGAAAACTCGATTATATCCGACTTTCAGGTTCTTAATTTGTGTTCTTTCTCTTTCTTTTGCTTCAAATTCTAGGATCCACTCCTGTCCGCTTCTTCCAAGTTTTTTATATTCATCTAACTGATGATCATAGCCTTCGACAAAAATATTGCCATCTTTGATATGCACTGGAGGATTATCCACAAAAGCATCTTTGATCTTCTCATAAAGATCTTGACATGGATCACATGCTGCCAGACTAGCATAAGGTTTGCATTCTTTCATTATTTCAAATATTTTAGGCAAAACACTCAATGTCTGTGCAAGACGCACACAATCTCTTGGATTGGCAGTAGATATCGCAATTCTTGCACACAATCTTTCCAGATCATATACACTGGATAAATATTCTTTAAGTTCATCTTTCACAATGAAATTACCATTCAGAAAATCAATGGCATCTTCTCGTTTCATGATTTCTTTTTGATCGATCAAAGGTGCTTCGATCCATCTTCTCAGCATTCTGCTTCCCATTGCACTCTGGCAGTGATCTAAAAATGACCAGAGGGTTTCTGATTTTGAATTCATTCTCAATGGCTGGGTAAGTTCCAAATTCTGACGTGTTGAAAAATCCATCTGCATGGTTTCTTCTTCATGGACGACTTCCACACGTCCTAAATGAGACATGACTTTCTTCTGTGTTTCTTCAAGATAATTCGTGAGAAGAGCGAAAGCTTCATGGATCGAAGGGTCCTCTACATGGCGAATAAGTCCTTGATAAGGTTCTCTGCAGGCAGTATTTTCATGATGTGACAAGGTAATATTCAGCTCTTCGATCATCTTTTGAAACCGATGATCCAATTTTGAGGATACAACCACTTCTTTGATATTTTTTGACAGACAAAGGCGCGTCAAAGCCTGAATGCTTCGGTCTGCCTTCTGAGCATAGCATTCACCGGTTGTGATTTCACAGGTTACAATAGAAAGTGAAAAAGGATTCTCTGCAATAGCAGCGATATAAGAACTGTCTTTTTCATGTCCTTCATCTTCCATCCATGTACCTGGTGTTACTATACGTATACATCCTCGCTGTACAATTTTTCCGGCACTGGCTTCTTCCAGCTGTTCAATAATTGCCACTTTATAACCTTTTTGGGTTAAACACTGAATGTAACCACTGGCTGCATGATAAGGAATTCCACACATTGGAACTTTTTCTTCAACTCCTGCATTTCTTCCTGTCAGTACTAGATCCAGTTCCTGACAGGCTATTTTCGCATCATCGAAAAACATTTCATAAAAATCACCTAGTCGATAAAAAACAATACAATCCTGATATTTTTTCTTTTCTTCAAGATACTGCATCATCATAGGTGTGTATTTGATTTCTTCGCTCATAATTCTCTCCTGATTTTATTATTATACCAAAAATTCATACGTTTGAGAAAAAAAGTCTGCATTATGCAGACTTTGTCTCATCCGTTATTTTAACAGGTTCAAATTCCTGAACTCCGTTTTTCTTCTGATCCAAAATATAATTACGAACCATTGTAGAAATATTCCCAATTCGAATCAAATATCCATTTTTACTTTCAAGCATCAGATAAGCGCCATACTTGCTTAATTCATCATAATTTACAAGTTCACGATTAACAAAACGAACCATTAGTTTATCTGGTGCTGATTCTACATCAATGATATTTTCAATACCACCCAGGCTCTTCACGATATCTGCACAGATAGAATCTTTATCTACCATCTGGAACATACCAAAGGCATATTTATTGAAATAGGTTTTTGTCAGATAATAGAATAGGATGGCAGCCATAATACCAATCAGTACCAGTTTTATAATACTGGATACCAGATATGGATTTCTTAGTCCTTCCAAAAGATCCAAACCGCTTCCCGGATTTGCCAGAATCAGCAGCTCAGAAAAATTATAACCTATAACCACATGCATCATTTGAAGAAGTGCATAGAGAAGTCCGACGATGAAAATATATATCACATACAGCATCGGTGAAAGAATCAGCATGACAATTTCTGCAGGCAATGGATTTCCACATAACACTGAAAGCAGGATCGCAATCGTAAAAAATCCAATATATCTTTTTTTATCATCTTTATTGCTGCAAAGGTGATAATAACCAATGTAGAAAGAAGGAATCAAAAACAAATTGATCACATAATAAGGTGTAATAAATACGCCTGAAGTCAGCGCACTCATACCGGCTTCTTTCTGTGCAGTCCAGATGGCAACATCTCCTGAGAATTTTAACCCAACATTGTTTAGCCAACTTCCTCCCTTATCCGTAAACCAGAACACCTGACGAGGAATATCGATCATGCCCAGCATCGCACTCAGTCTCTCATGCATTCCATAAAGCAAAAGATTTACCGGATTTGAAATATCACTCGCAATGATATCATAGAAGGTCATCATCATCTGAATTATCAGCGGCCATGCGAAGGCAATCACAATTCCACACAATACACTGAAAAAGGAACAAAGGAGTCCAGCCATCGTATCATGATCGACAAATGAGAGAATACCAAATATGGAATACTTTCTGGATCTCATATAGCACCAGTGAGTAATCACATACGCCAGAACAAAACCAAGAACACCAATATTGAATGGTAAGATCGTTGTCGAAATTACCCCTTTGATCTGATCAAAATTGATGGTCGTAAAATTAAAAATAGATTGATAGAAATAAGCAGGATAAGATGAGTTCAAAAAGAACACCATAGAAATATTGATCAATATGTAAGATAAGACTCCCTCAATTACGATAAATGGAGATTCATATTTATGTGAAAGCACCTGTATAAACACAAGAAGCGGGAACAAATAAACAACTACAGCTCCTATATATCGAATCAGTTCAAAGCAACGCAAAATCATTGTATTATCAAAATGCCAGAGAAAATCAACATTCTGATTCACGACAATAGTACCTAAACCTAAAAGCAAAGTACCTATAAACAATATTTTCAATGGAAACTGAAATATTTCCAATAATGAATGCCATTTTGACATACAACCACCTCTCATATATAATAACATGTATAAGTGTTCAGTTCAAACACTCAATTAGAAAGGATGTGAATTTGTGGAAAAAGGACTTCATCAGGTCAAAGAACCCAAAAAGTATGATTTTGCACTGATTCTCATTGTAAGCCTGCTGCTTCTTTGCAGTCTGGTTGCTATCTATTCTTCCTTAAAGCAATTACCTGCTTTCCAGTCAGGAATTGTGTTTACACAAATAAGATGGATATTCATCAGTTGTTGTGTTGCTGGCATTATCCTCTTTTTTGGCAATGAATCACTTTATGATTTTATTGAAATTGTTTATTGGATCTTATTGGCGCTTCTTGTCATCCTTTTCTTGGATAAGATATTGTTCTCATTTACAGCTCGTCATTTGCCTGGAGGACTGATCGATGATGTAA
>CAMEUL010000036.1 GCA_945938205.1 uncultured Traorella sp.
TGATTTAGAATAGGCATCCATTTCAGTAAAGGCTTCTTTCAAATATTTTTCATCACAAAGAGGCATCATCCAGCCATAGCGGTGATGATAATTCACCAAGATGAGGATGAAATGTTCATGCACTTCATAAAAAATTTCATATACGTGATCCCACATGAACATGGTCACGATATTGGAATTATATTCTTCATAATTGGCCATTGCTGCAAAGGATTGTATTTGCGCGATACCTTCTATATCAAGTTTTTTCATACCCAATAATTATATGCCAAACTTTGAAATATGCAAGTTATATGAATGACTACATCAGGACTTTTTTTGGCTGGATCCTTAAGACATACAATACCGGCACAGCACTTGAAAGCAGCAGGATAATATTAGAAGCAACAAAGATCGTGATTACATATTGAGCATCCAGTTTTACTTCATAATCGTCCACAAGATCCAACTGTGTGACAGCTTCCGGGTGTAATTGCAGGTATTCTTGTTCACTGTCCACATCAATCTGCATTTTTATGAATTGTTCAGAAATGACTCTTCCTAATGCATTGCCGCTTACCATCGCAACAGAAACCGCCAGCATGCCTGCAATTAGGATCTCTAAGACAAATTGTCCGACAATATTTCGTTTTCTTTCTCCCATGGCCATGAAGATACCAATCTCATGCAGGCGTTCTCTTAAAAACAAAATCGAGATCAAAGAAAGTAATACAATAACCAAAATCGCAGATCCCCAAAGGGTGATGTTGGATAACTGCACCAGATTTTCCAATGGTGCCTGAACATAACGGTATTCATCCGCACTGGTACGGGTCACATAATAGCCTTTTAGATAATTCGGATTCTTATCGATATCCTCTAAAAGACGATCAGCACCATCGATTCCTTTTACGGCAGTACGGATATAAGTTATGTGAGGTTTGAGCGTGAGATAACGCATTTCATAATGATCCTTCATTCTGTCTTTATCACGTTCAGAATGGTTCTGCAAGATTTCATCCTGAAAAGCATGCATCTCTTGCATGATCTTCATTGGAACTTCAATCTCTGACATTTCAAAAAGATCCCCGCCACTCTCATAGGCATCCTTGATAGCATAATCTGAGAATATACCAATAACTTCAAAATCATATGTTTTAGCTACTACAGGTTCAAAGCTGCGCTGATACTGATTCATAAGTTCTACCGTATCATAGATCTTATAATCATATACCGGTAAAGAAAGCGTATCTCCAACTTTGAGAGATAGTTGACTGGCAAGATATTTATGTAGGACAACCTTTGCTTCTCCATTGTCAATTTCTTCTTGAGTCAGATGTCTTCCATCCACAAAATCATAATCCAGAATGTTGGTAGCGGCTTCATCCAAGCCAATGATTTGATATCTTGTATGAGGATGATTTTCTTCAAATACAAAGAGGTTCATGGTTGTCTGTGTATAAACATTTAAGACATTTTCATTAGCCTTTAGGTCTTCAACCAAAGCATAAGGCTTATCTTCCAATATCTTGATCAGATTATCATTCATGAGCTGCATGGTCACATCAGCAGGAATACGCTGCACCATTTTTTCACGAACTTGAACACTGGCCTGTTGGATAGCAATGGCCGCAAACAGAAAATTCCCAAGAATAAAAACAATGAGCATTTTCAAGGCTGTCTGAAAAGGATGACGCTTTAAGGAAATAAAACAACGTTTCCACATCTTCATCCTATTCACCTCCTAACAGTATTTCTTTTGGTTTCAGATGAATCATATAAATCATTGGAATCAGACATGAAAGAAGCACACTGCTTTCTCCTACGACAAACAGAATTAGAAAATACTGAGCGTTGATTTCATTTTGATATTCCGCCAAAATATTTTCACGTGAATATTTTTCCAGCGTTTCTGAAGAATTATATGGCGTATACTGAGCACGAATGCCTAACTCCTGTTCACGTTTAACATAACTTTGAATCTGCATCATGTAATCTGAAATGCCATTTCCCAGGAAATATCCACTAATACCGGCAGTTCCTATGGCTAGGGTGGAAATGATGAGGATTTCCATAAGAAACTGGCTGATCAAAGAATGTGATTTTTCACCTAATGACATATAAATGCCGATTTCTTTTTTGCGATCCCCAATGAGATAAGTAATGACCATTCCGAGTATCAAAAGAGTTGCCACTAAAGCGGCAATAAAAATAATACGTGCAATCAGATCCAGGTTTTCGACTGGTCCGGCATTTTTTTGATAATTCGTATTGCTGGATTCATAATGAAAACCATTTGGAAGAGTTGAGATGAAAGCTTTGGCTTCCGCATCGAATTCACTGAGATGTTGAGGATCCTTCATTTTGTATCCGGCATAGTCAATGTCAGGATAGAATCGGCGTGATTCTGTATTCAATCCCTGTTTTTGGGCTTCTTCTCTTGCTTCCTGCATGATATCGATCAGTGCATGATTGGGAATCAGAATGCTGCTGGCGTCCGACTTGTGATCCACAAAGGTTCCAATGATCTTGAGTTCAAACTCATAAGTGAAAGTATGATAAAGATTGAATCCTTGTTCATTTACTTCACGATAAGGAATTTGAATTTTCATGGGAATGGTATTGCCAATGGACGTGATCCCTGTAGAAAATACTTCATTCCCACTGGATGTACTGGCAAGAGAGATATTCACAACCGCTACTCTTTCTCCGTTATCAAGTTCTTTTTGAGTGAAATTACGACTATTGATCTGTCCGGACAATTCCCATTCTCCGCTTCGAAACTGTTCACTTTGCGGAAGGCTCATACCTAAAAAGACGGCAGAAAACTCTTGTCCTAAGTCACCGCAGGCATATCCAGATGCACTTAAACGATATTCGCCATAATCGACCCATTCATTCTGTCTGAGTGTTTCAACACCTGAAATATAGTTAGAAAATATTGTTTCATAGTTTTCTTCCGGCAACAGTGTAGAATCTGTACTGATGGAAGCTATTGCGCCAAAGCCTCGCTTGAGTTCATTTTTCACATTATTGGCTGTATTGATGATGGAAAGTGAACCTGCCAGCAAAGATACCATCGCACAAACCACAAGAAAAAGAAGAAGTGATTTGCCGGGTCTACGAGTAATGCTTAAAAGAGATCGTTTAAACCATTTCATTTTGACTCACCTCAAATGTCTGTGTGTCAGAATTCAGTTTCAGGATCACATCACTTTCTTGGGCAATTTTTTCGGAATGGGTCACCATGATGACACATTTGTTTTTCTCATGAGCAAGCGTTTTGAAAAGGTCAATGATCGTTTTGCTTGTTTTCGCATCCAGATTTCCTGTTGGTTCATCTGCCAGCAAAACATCCACATTGGTGGATAAGGCACGAGCTATGGCGACACGCTGTTGTTCACCTCCACTCAAATGATTAATTTTTCGATTCGCTTTGGTTGCATTGATGCCGACACTTTCCAGAATTTCTAAAGCTTGTGCTTTCATATTTGTTTGTACTGAATTATCAGTAATCGACATAGCGGTCATGACATTTTCAAGTCCGGTCATATAAGGAATAAGATTGTACTGTTGGAAGACAATGCCGATATGATTTCGACGATATTTTTCATAGCCAATCTCCCTGATGCTTTTCTCATGAAAAAGGATTTCTCCCCGTTCAGGCTGATCCAGCGCGGCAATCAGAGACAGAAAGGTCGTTTTCCCAGAACCACTGGCACCTAAAATGGTATAAAACTTACCTTTTTCAAAAGAAACACTGACTTCATTCAGAATTATTTTTCTTTCATCTCCATCCGGATATGTGAAAAAAAGATCTTTTGTTTCCAGAATACTCATATGATTCACCTCAACTACATATTTTTATAGATTATATAATAATGATCTTTAAAAGTCTATTCCTGCTGATTCTTTGAATTCTTGAGTGTCATGAGATGAAAAAAGTGGGAGAATGTATTATAATACTAACTGGTGAAGAACATGAGAGAAATTAAGATACATGCGATTTATCGTCATTTTAAAGGAAAATATTATTTAGTCGAAGATGTAGCCTTTGATAGTGAAACCCTCAAGAAAAAGGTGGTTTATCGCCAGCTTTATGGCAATCATGAACTGTTTGTTCGTGACCTGGACATGTTTTTAAGTGAAGTGGATTTTGAAAAGTATCCCAATGCAGATCAGAAATACCGCTTCATGGAAGTGGAGGATTTTCATGAATAAAAAAGCAAAGAATTTTCTGATTCAGATAGGCTTAGGAGTTTTGTTGGGACTGGCACTTGGTGGAGGGTTGGCCCAGTTTGAACAATCCTATTATTTGGGATGGGACATCCTGTTCTATTTTCTGGCCTTTTCTGTCATTGCTTTTATCATCCATATCGTGGTTCATGAGGCAGGACATGGTTTTTTTGGTTATTTATATGGTTTTGAACTGGTATCCTTCCGCATTGCTTCTTATATGTGGGTAAATGATCAGGGAAAAATACATTTCAAAAGGCTAAAGGTTTTAGGGACCTTGGGACAGTGTTTAATGCAACCACCCAAAAATGAAAACCTTAAAGCGGCTTTTCTTTACAATATTGGTGGTGGTTTGACCAACCTTTTGACAGCCTTGCTGTTTTTCCTCCTCAGTTTTTTGTGGAAGGATATGCTGTTTCAGGTTTTCTGTTTCAGTATGATTGCCATAGGTGTTTTGGCTGCCTTCAGCAATCTGCTGCCAATGGATGCTCAAGCACCCAATGATGGGTATCATACATATTGGCTGCTCAAGGAAAGTGAATCGGTACATTCCTTGTATCAGCAATTGCTTCTCGCTAAAGATATGGCAGATGGCAAAAGAATGGAAGAGATGGATCCAACTCTTTTTGAACTGTATGAAAATGCCAATATGAAGAATCCTCTGAATATCTGTATTGCTGCCAATAAAGTATCTTATTTGATCGATAAGGAAGATTATGACAGCGCACGTGTATTAGCTGACAGTCTTTTGAAATTGGATCTGGATGATCTGTTTCACAACAGTGTGTTCTGTGACAGATTGCTTATTGCCTTATTATGTGATGAAAAAGAATGCATCACACAAGCAATGAATGAGAAAACCAAAAGAAACTTTGAGAAAAATCGAAGTGATGTATCAAAACTATTGGTTTTGTATGGTATTGATTTATTAGTAGATAAGAATCATGAAAAAGCACGAGTGGATCTGAAGTATCTCAAGGATGCACAGAAGAATTATCCATATCAGGGTATCGTTGAATCAATGAATAAGAGTCAAAGACTCTTGGAAAGGAAAAGTGAAGAAAATGAAAGTTGATGTAATTTCTGGATTTTTAGGAGCAGGGAAAACAACACTGATCAAAAAACTGCTGTCCGGAGAATTGAAGAATGAAAAAGTAGTATTGATTGAAAATGAATTTGGAGATGTTGGAATCGATGGAACCTTTTTAAAGGAAGCAGGCATTGAAATCAAGGAAATCAATTCCGGGTGCATTTGCTGTTCTTTAGTAGGTGATTTCAGAGAAGCACTGAAGAAAGTGGTAGAAGAATATCATCCTGAACGTTTGATGATCGAACCAAGCGGTGTTGGAAAACTGAGTGATATCATTGAAGCAATCGAAGATGTCAATTTCCATGTGAATTCATTAGTTTGTGTTGTGGATGTAAATAAAGCCAAAATGTATCATAAGAATTTCAAGGAATTCTTTGACAATCAGATTGAATACGCCAAAACAATCGTATTCAGCCGTACAAAACAAGCCAATGCTTCGAAGATCGAAGAAGCCGTTCATTTGATTCATGAACTGAACGATCATGCGAAATGCATCGTAACAGACTGGGATGAATTAAGTGATGCACAGATTTTGGAAGTCATGGAAGAAGAACATACACATGAACATCATGCAGAAGAGTGCTGCTGTAGCCATCATCACCATGATCATGAAGAGGAATGCTGCTGTGGACATGATCACGATCATGAAGACGAATGTTGCTGTGGACACGATCACGATCATGAAGAAGAATGCTGTTGTGGGCATGAACATGATCATGAACATCATCACCATCATCACCATCATGCCGATGATGATTTTGTCAGTGTGGCTTATGAAAGTGCGCATGTTTATTCAAAAGATGAACTTCATGATATGCTCTCTTCCTTACCTGAAGAAATTCTTCGTGCTAAAGGTATGGTGAAGAGTGAAGAAGGATGGCTGTTCTTTGATTATGTGCCTGAAGAAATTGATATTCGTGATGGCGAAGTGCAGACAATTGGAAAAATTGTTGTGATTGGCTCTCATATGGATGAAGAAAAGATCAAAACGATCTTTAAGGTAGCATAATGGCAATTCCTGTATATATTTTCTGTGGATTTTTAGAAAGCGGGAAAACCACGCTGATTCAGACAACTTTAAAGGATGAAGGCTTCAATGAAGGAGAAAAAACACTTCTGTTGACTTTTGAAGAAGGTATTGAAGAATATGAGCCAAATTTTTTGAAAGAAACCAATACAGTTCTTGAAACTTTTGATTCTTTAGAAGAAATCAATATTGATATCCTTCGTGAACTCGATAAGAAATATACACCGGATCGTGTCATGATTGAATTCAATGGTACATGGAATATTGATGATTTTTTAAATATTGAATTGCCGTTAGATTGGCTTGTTGTTCAGATCTTAAGCACCATTGATGTATCTACTTTCTCAAACTACATCAACAATATGCGTACCTTTATGTTCAATGTCATCAATCCGGCCGATGTCATCGTCTTCAATCGTTGTGATGAAACAACAAAAAAGGCCTATTTAAGAACTAATGTGAAATCTATCAACAAATCCGCTCAGATCATTTATGAATTAACAGATGGCACTATTTCTCCAATGAGTGATGAAGAAATGCCATTTGATCTGAGTGCTGATAATATCGTGATCAGTGATGATGATTATGGTCTTTGGTATATGGATGCCTTGGATGATGCGAATAAATATGAAGACAAAGTGGTAACAATCAGAGGAAAAGTCATGCGCCGCAATGAAGATCCGGATGATATTTATGTCATCGGGCGCAATGCCATGGTTTGTTGTGCAGAAGACATTCAGCTCATTGGCTATATGGTGAAAAGTGAAAATGCCGAGCAGATGGTCGATGGCGACTGGCTGGAACTGACAGCCAAAATGCAGGTGGTCTATGATGAAGAATATCATGGTGAAGTACCAATATTAGAAGAAATCAGTTATAAGCGTATTCCACCTCTTACAGAAGAATTGGTTTATTTTAGTTAACAGCAGCATAACTGCTGTTTCTTTGTTTATGAAGAAATAAGTATTATAACGATTGATTATTTTACTTAATGTTGTATAAAAAAGGAAGACAATACGCAAGATAATGCTACCGCCTTCACTCCAATAACGCTTTGCGTTCTCGTCGTTCAGTTTGATCTTTTTCATTTGGAAAAAAAGTATACAATTATACTCTTTTTTTTAATAATTTAAGAATAGTTTCTAAATAAAATTCATACTATTGGCTATCCATACTATGTACAATTTTTTATAATTTATATCATTCTAGACAAACGGAAATAGTTCTTTTATAATTTTACTATAGAAAGGAAGGGGAATTAAGCTATGGGTATCTACCAATGGACATAGAAGAGGATCATCGTTTAATATAATTACAGTTTTTTAAGAAAAAAAACACAACAGGAGGTTTTATGAAAAGAATAATATTAAAAATAATATTAATAGTAACAATTTTAGTAGTTTCAATGCCTGTCAACGCAAAAGGAGAAGAACTCATAATTTTAGATTCTGCTTCTTATAACGGAATTACTTATACACTTGTTTGGAACGACACTTTAAACAGAAAAGAAATGTTATTAAATGGTGATGAGAAAGTATCTAAAATATATGAGGAAAACAATAGATTAGTAACTGAATATAAGGATGGAACTAAGAAAACAAGAGAATTTAATGTAGTCATATCCTCAAATTATGAAACTGAATCTAAAATCAGCACAATGGCAGCCGAGCCTACGTGGGGACCTACTCTTTATAAAAAAACAACTTTTGATACATCTGATGTTTCTCGTGGATATACATTAGTAAGTGAAGTTATAGGTTGGATAGGTGTATTTTATGGGTTACCTGTTTGGGTAGGTATCATGAATAGTTTGACGAATATATCAGTAGCATTTTTTCCAAAAAAAATCGAAGTATCTGCTACCTATCAAGAAGCTGTTGGATGCCCACAGTATAAGAAATATACAAGACAGACCATTTATGATATTTCTGTAAGTCCAAAAAAATTAATTGCAGATGCATATGGAGAACAAAAGGTGTTTTCTGGTGTTAGAAATGATCCTAGCAACCCACCTATGTGTAGATATTATGGTTTTTAATGATAATAATTTGAATAACGTTGCTATTAGTTTATCACCATCAAAGAAAAATTTTAATTTTGAAAATATAAACTATACAATTGATTTTGTAAATAATAGAAATTGGTTTTTATGGAATTTGCATTTTTTTCTTATCATCATTTGTGATATTCTTGTAATATCATTTTCCTACATTTTAAAGTCTTACTCAAATATTCAACCACTCCTTCTTTTGTCAATTTTATCTATCATTTTAATTGTTTTAACACTACTAATTCACTATAAAATTAGACCAACTTTAAGAATGCGTTTGCTAAAAGAAAAACGTATAATAATAAAAAAGAATCTGTGTATAGAAAAAGAAAGAACTTCGTTTTAAAGTTCTTTCATCGGTAGTGGTGCTAAAAGAAAAGAGAGGACGGCAATCCTCTCTTTTTCGGTTGCTAACAACCTCTATCACACTATTATTATCGCACGATAAAAAGGAAAATAAAGTAAATACGCTCATTCAACTTTTTTTATCTTTCCCAATCCTGAGATTCTTTTTCTGTTGTCTAGGTTCAAGATTTTGAGTTTTTTTACGTACTTCTGCCATTTTCGTTCATTCGCTAATAGAAAATGAGCGATACTCCCACGGAGGACATTCAATGCTTTTGTTATCTATGAAGTATCCATCTTTTGAGGTGTAGTATTTATATAGATATTCATAATATTCTTTATATTTTGTGCTTTTTTTGTTTCTTCGAAGTTTAGAATTCGAGGGAAAGAAACAATCATCTTGAATTGTGTAATTAAGACCACTCATTAAGAAATCAGGTTCATGGCTTACAATTTCGTTTTGAGTTTTTTTAAATTCGTTCACTTTAAGGCTTCTTTGAGCATTTTAAACTTCTAAATGAATGTTTAGCTCAATTAATTGTAAATTGTTCTTAGAATTGATTTCTGAGACTCTAGAGAGTATTTCATTCCAACCTTTTTTAGAGAATGAAAGTCTTTGAATTTTGTTCCTATGCTTTAGTTCCATTCGTCTATTCTAGCATTAGCTCATTCTTTTCTATCTTTAAAACGCCATTGCAAAACGCCTTTGATATCTTCATCGAAATTTTGATGTAATTCTTGAATGTCCAATTTCTTATTTTCAAGATTTTTAATTCCTTGTTCTGTTTCATGTTAAGAGGCTCATGCGAGGTTGACTTTATTATTGATACAGGTGAGCGAATCATTCCAGTTGAAGTAAAGGCAGAGATAAATCTACGAACAAAGAGCTTGAGAACCTATCAAGAGAAGTTTTCACCCAAAGTATCTGTTCGCACTTCGATGGCAGATTTTAAAAAGGAAGATTGGCTTGTTAATTTACCATTGTATGCAATAGATCTGATTAACAAAATATAGAGAAAAGGCTTTGACTGTGAATGTCAAAGCCTGTTTTTAAACAGTTTTAAGAAAATTTAGAATATCTAACGCATTGGTATCCGGAGTCGCTTTCTCAAAGGTTTTGATGATCTTACCATTTTCATCCAATACATAGGTAGAACGAGTAATGCCCATATAGCTTTTCCCATAAAGCTTTTTTTCTTTCCAAAAGCGGGAATTCTCCTGACGTTTTTATTCACAGAATATTCATGAAAATCCGTTGACAAACTATATAAAAAGGGGTATACTTTGGTTAAAGGTCAAAGA